>CAZOIM010000156.1:0-9801 GCA_964579855.1 uncultured Ignavibacteriaceae bacterium
CAAGACGTCGGCACGCTTAGTGCCTACGTGGATGCGCCAAAATCGTATGCCCTCCTCCAAAATTATCCGAACCCGTTTAATCCGTCGACTACCATACAGTTCGACCTGAGCCAGCCCTCAACGGTGACCCTGGAGGTCGTTAACATGCTCGGTCAACGGATCATGGAAGTCAACAAAGGGCTTATGAATGCGGGGAGATTCAACGAGACTCTTGACTTGTCCCACTTCGCAAGTGGTGTATACTTTTACCGTCTGGCGGCCGTGAGTTCAAACGGCGAGAAATTTGTTTCTCTGAAAAAGATGATGCTCGTGAAATGACCGGGTTTTGCGCGGTCTTCCCGAACGTCGCCTGATCGGGATCAGAACTATTGTGATCATGCACCTCGCATTTATCCCGACGATTGTTGACGGGATCTGAAATAACCAGAAGGCGCTCGTTAGAGCGCCTTCGCTGTTTTGATGACGTTGCGGACAGTGGAGATTCTGTCGACACGGCCACAGCGACGGGTGTCTGGGTGCTCATTACAAATATTGCAACTCCCTCTACGAGTGAAGGTCCAGCGGTCACGCCTGGTTCTTGACACAGACCGTGAAAAAACGTATTATCGTATGACCATTTTGGCCAAAGAGGCGTAATCCACATTCCATAAAGGGGTAGTCCATGCCTGAATTCCGAATTGAAGGCATTACGATGACGGGAAGACCTGTGGCCGGCGTCATTTCCGCTGATTCAAAGAAGCTCGCCAAACAAAAGGCCGATTTGATGGCCCGCGAGAAGAAGTTCAAGGTCACGGGGGTCCTCGAAAAAGCCACGTTCCTTTACCGAGTCCAAAAGGGAAGCGATAAACCCATTGACGGGGAGCAGAAGGCCTTCACCAAGGACGAAGTCAGGGTGGCCCTTGAAAAAATGGGATTCAAGGTTTCGTATGTCAGGAAAAAACTATTCGGCAACAAACAGAAACCGGCTCCCTCAATCGACGTCATCACATTCGTGCGTGTGAGTACAGACCTCATGCGTCAGAAGCTCCCTTTCAACGAAGTGATGTCGCTTCTCCTTGAAGACATCCCGAATCCCATCCTCCGGGACACCATTAAAGACATCAACACGGAACTGAAACAGGGAAAAGACAGCGAAAAGGTGTTTCTCAAACATTCGGTTGTGCTCGGCAAATTCACGGCGAATATGTTAGGCTTGGCTTCGAAGAGCGGTAACATGGTCGAGATTTATGAAAGCACTGCGAAATTCCTCGAACGGAATGCCGAGTTCAAGCGAAACCTCAAGAGCGCTCTCATTATGCCGGTTGTAACGCTGTTTATCCTCGGACTTGCCGTGCTATTTTATGTCGCCTATATCTTCCCTGCGACGGCAGAGATGTTTGAAAAGTTCAAAATCGTGTTGCCGCCGATGACCGCAGCAACGCTGAAATTCAGCAGATGGCTGACCGCCAATGTCTGGCTCTTGCTTGCCTTAATCATTATTCCCTCGGTTGCACTGGGAAGGTTCATGTCGACTGATCGAGGAAGGTTCATGGCCGATCAGTATTTGATCAAAATTCCGGTCATTGGAAACTTAATGCACAAAACCGCGATTGAGATTTTTTGTCGCGTATTCTATGCTCTGTATAGTGGCTCCGGTGAAAATATTGATGTTATCAAGATGGCGGCCGAAGCCTGCGGAAACAAATACATGGAACATCAAATCAAAACAATTGCCGTTCCAATGATGCTCGAACGCGGTAAAGGTCTGACGGAAGCATTCGAAGCAACCGGTGTCTTCACCAAGACAGCGATATCGAGGTTCAATTCGGGTGCTGAAACAGGAACAGTCAGGAATACCGCATTACAGCTCGCCGAGTACTATGAGAAGGAAACGTCATATCGACTCAAGAATGCCATTGAAGTAATCCAGTTGGCCGTATCCATGATCATCATGGTTGTTTTGATGGCGCTGACACTCGTTTCGTCCGAGACGGCCACCGTAAGGCCAAAGGCTCCAGGGCAAAGTATGATTATGCCGGTGCACGTTCTCCATTTCTTCCATTTCTAGCTCGATGGACCAAGCAGAAAAAAATCACGCGAGGAGAAAGAGCAATGCCTGAACTCGATATTACCGACAAGATCGGTTACACTCTCTTGAAAAAGGGGATTATCGATTTCGAGACCCTTGAGAAATCGCTCAAGATGAAGGATTCCGAGGAAAATAAGAAGAATAGAAAGAACCTTGGACAGATCCTGGTTTCGGAGTTCGGAGCCGATCACGATGCGGTATTTCGGGAAGTCGCAAACCTCTATGCATTCCGCGAAGTCTTTCTCAATGATGAAAAACTCGACGACTCGCGCGTTGCTTTCGTAAAGAAGTTCATCGAAGCCTTGCCCGAGGCGCAGCGTGAAATGATGAGTCAGGCGAAAATGCTCCCGTTCAAATACGATGAGCGCCAGTCCGATAAACTGATCATCATTGCTGCGGACCCGACCGACAGAAACTTGCCAGTCGTAGCACGCAGCTTTAATGTGAAGAAGTACGAAATCTGCTACGTGCGCTTGAAGGACCTCCAGAATCTGATGGAGCGGGTGGCTCCCAAGCAAAACGAATTTCTCAAGTTGCTCGAAGATGACAAGGTCTCGCTCGATGAAGGGACAAGCGGCAAGGAAGATGAAAGTGTTGATGAGGATGCACTCGAAGCTGAGATTAGCAAGAGTGCCTTGGTGAATCTCTTTGAAGGTTGTTTGGTCGAGGCGGTACGACGAGGAGTGAGCGACGTTCACGTTGTTGCAGCCGAGGGAAACAAGACCAATTTCTTGTTCCGGGTCGATGGCAATCTCCAGGTCTGGCATGTACAGGAGAATACGATACCGGAAGCGGTCATGGCCGTCGTCAAAGACCGGACGAAAAACGTCGACCGCTTCGAGCGGGAAATGTCGCAGGACGGATTTATTCAGAGAGTGATTGATGGTCACCAAATGAGATTCCGTGTTTCGATCATGCCGATCGTCACCACCGAATTCAAACATAAATTCGAGAGCGTTGTCATCCGTGTGTTGGATGATCGAAAAGTGATCACAGATTTGGAAAAGCTCGGTCTTCAAGGCCCCGCTCGAGGATTTTTCTATAAAGCCATCCAGAAACCGCAAGGCATCATCATATTGACCGGCCCAACGGGTTCGGGCAAGTCTACGACACTGATCGCTGCGTTGTATCAGGTGATTGATCCGACTGTCAACGTCCTCACCATCGAAGAACCCGTCGAGTACATAATAAAGGGTGCAAGGCAGTTGAAGATCGGTCCCAAAATGTCGTTCGAGCAATCCATCAGAGGTATATTGCGTCACGATCCGGATATCGTTCTTGTCGGAGAAATGCGTGATAAGATAACGGCGGAAACTGCCGTCAAAATGGCGAACACAGGTCACCTGGTGTTTTCGACCCTGCACACGAATGACGCACCGAGCGCAATAGCACGTCTTTACAAGATGGGGATTGAGCCTTTTCTCCTTGCCTATGCTATCAACGTTATCGTTGCTCAGCGACTGATACGAACGCTGTGTAAAATCTGCAAACAGCCGATTGATGAGTCTGAAAAGAGCGATTTGCTCAAATTCGGATTCACCGAAGAAGATGTCCAAAAACACACATTCTACAAACCCGTTGGTTGCGACAAATGCAATGCAGGATGGAAAGGGAGAGCCGCCATCCACGAAGCCCTGTATTTCTCCAAGGCGATCAAAGATATCGTCCTGAATGCAGGCGAGAAAGTCGACGAAAACGCTATTAGAGAACAAGCTTCTAAGGACGGAATGTGGACCCTTCGACGGTCTGGAATGGAGCGAATGAAAGAAGGGACTACGGGGCTGGAAGAAGTAGTTGCCAATACGACCGAAGAAGAGTAGCAGATTTTTCGATCTTGACTTCGCGGGTCATATGGTCAGTGGAGTCGCGATTTGCAGTGCCCGGGTTCAGATGGGCCATTGTCGCACTCTACTCTTGCTGTTCTCAACAATGCGAATATGATTCGCGATTTGCTCACGTTGGACAGAGCGAAACCTGAATAAATACTCCGGAGCTACCCCGGTTTCGGGTGATTTGCTTCATAATCTCTCCTCTCGAACACCAAGTTGGCAAATAATCCTATGTCTCCGCTCAATCCTGCCTGTTGATCATCACCATTCCAAGCATTTCTTGTGCAAGTTCCGAAAACACAAATGTGCAATCAGACTGAGTGGTTTTATAGGCGTGATTCAAATTCAACGAAATATCAATCTGATCGGCACCGAGGTGGAAGGAACGCTTTAAAGGATTTGCTTTTTCGTTTGAAGTTTATTAATATCAACGTAAATTAACCTTGTATTAATACCATCCTTGTCCTAAAAGAAAGCCTTTCTACAAGAGATCAAGGAAAATCCGTTGCAGCCACCAGTCACTCCAGTTAAGCCCCCTGTTGTAACAACCACAGAGCAGCCACCTGTCATTGCTGAAGCGCAAAAAATCCTAAAGGATATTGCCGCTCAGTTACCGGGCAGCGTCCAAGGACTCGAGCGTCAAATGATGATCGGTGACTCGTTGACCAGGACTGATGAGACCGCGAAGATGAAACTTCTCTCGCTCATTAATCATTTCCTGACGAGGATGTTCACCATCAACGCGTCTGACATCGACATGGGTGGTTATGGCAGTCAGGGAAGCATATGGTACAGAGTTTTTGGTTCCAAGAAACCGGATCCAAGTCTGGGAAAATACACGCCTGATGAGATGAATATCCTCATTCAAAGTGTTATCGGCGAACGGCAGAGAACGTTTCTGTACGAAAACAGAAACCTCGATTTCTCCCACATGATCACATTTGAAAACAGCGATTTTCGGCGTTTCCGGGCAGATTCGTATTTTGACCTCGACCAACTCGCATTGAATATGCGGGCGATCAACAACACTGTCCGGCCATTCAAGACTCTAGAGTTGCATGCCAACGTAACAAAGATGTTGAGTCTAGCCCACACAAAAGAAGGTCTTTGTCTCGTCACCGGCATTACCGGATCTGGCAAAAGTTCCACGCTCGATTCAATCATCGATGCCAATAATCACACCGTTGATGGTCACATCGTCATCATTTCATCGCCTATCGAATATGTCCACAAATCGGACAAATGTATTATACGTCACCGCGAGGTAGGGCGCGATGTATTAGGTTTCAAAGAAGGAGCTATTCAAGCTTTACGCCAGGATCCGGATATCATCATGGTCGGTGAGTTAAGGGATCCGGAGACTATTATGACAGCTCTGGAAATTACCGATTCCGGCCACAAAGTGTTCTCGACTCTTCACACTGCCTCTGCAGTCGAAAGCATCGACAGAATCATCGGTGAAATTCCGCCGATTGAACAGGAACGGGTGCGAAATCGATTGGGTGAAACGCTTCGTTGTGTCATTTCTCAAAAGCTTATTCCAAGTCTCGATGGTAAACGTGTTCTGGCCAAAGAAATCATGTTGGGGACACCCTCGGTTAAGGCGGCAATCAAGAATGGCAATACGGGCGAAATTTATCAAATGATCACCGAGGGAGCCGAAAGCGGCATGTGCACTATGGAACAGGATTTGAAACGGCTGTATATACAGAAAAAAGTTTCCCTTGAGAATGCGATCAACTATTGCAACAACAAGCGCAGGATGCAGCAGTTACTTCAGATTCAAGCCACCGAATAATTTCCCGATTGATGGCAATCGAGCAGTTGTGTATTGATTCATCGAGCAACCACTAAGGAATTTCCTGCACATGTATCAGGAAGGACAAGGCAGAACAGCAGTCGCCCTCTTTGTTGATGGTCTGGAATTGAAATATGTCCAGCTTTCGGCAAAAGGGAGTACAGTTACTCTTAGGGATTTCAAGACAGTCGCGTTGATAACGAAATTTGAAGAGAAGGCTGCGGCGGCGGTCTCAGAAGGAGCGACCGAAGTAACTTCGTTCGGGGATATTGCTTCTGCAGAGACGATGGGCGCTCCGTCAGAAGCCGCGATAGGTGAAGAAAACGCGGGTGGACCTACAAGTAATTCGACCGTTCTGCTTGGTCTTCTTTCTGATCTGCCTTCAGCACAATACTCCTATTCTTACGCTTTGTCCGAACCAGCTGTCACCTACCAGGAATTCGAGTCTAATTTCGGGCTGAAAGGTACAAAGCTCAAGAAGAAGATCATAGAGGATATCTCTGCATCTCGCAGTACACCTCCTCCTCTCGATTCGCTCGAAATGATTCCGACCGCTACGGGTGGTGTGTTGGCGATCATCCGGGAGGATGGACTCCACTTGTTCGAGTTGTTGTCGGAACTTCGTTCGTTCCTGGGTGGCCGTTTGCCCACGGTGAAGTCCATCGACAGTGCCGATACCGCCCTCATGGGCCTTGTGAGAGCAAGTTACGAACTTGGCGCAGAAGAGATTAGCGTGATCGTCTATGTTGGCCACGATTTCAGCCGGCTCATCTTCATGCAGGGTGATAATTACCTCCATTTTGCCCCCGTCATCAGCGAGGGCTATGGATCAGCAAACGTTGAGAACACCATCTACAGCCGTATTCTCCTGGAGCAGGACAACATTGCGTTGCCGAGGATCGACCGGATTATCCTCGCCGGAGAAAGCCACAAGATTAGCATGCTTGAGGCTCTTGCACCACAATTCCCCCATTCAACGGTGGAATACCTCAAGGCGCCCGATCTCGATCTGAGCGCATTCGATGGACAGGTAGGGGAACAGATTTCGGAGTACGCCATACCCATTGTCGTTGCCTGGGAGGCACTCGATCCAAAAGCAAAAGGATTCTACCACACCAATCTCATCCCCACATCGATCATTGAGGGACAGAAAGTATTTAAACTGGCCTGGCACGGGTGGCTCGCTGCCCTCGCGGTGATCGTATCGATTGTGTTTTTCTACACGGCAATCCTTAAACAAAATGCGGAGATCATCAATGCGCGGGATGCCCTGCAGAAGAAGCAGGCTAGGCTTGCCGATATCGAGGTTCTTCAGCAGCGTGAGGCAACGCTCAACGATGAAATCAAGAAATACGACCTGGCAACGGTGATCTATGATTCGCTTGCCCCAGGGAGCGACCGTTGGAGCAGGGTATTGCACTACCTGGCGAATAGTATTGAAGACCTCAATTCAGTTTGGATCTACAATCTCAAGAAAGATGACCAGAATCCAAACACTCTGGTTATCAGCGGGCGCTCGATCTACAGGACCCGTATTCCACGTCTGGCCAGTGTATTCGAGCGTGCAACATTGCGTGCGGTACGAACGACAGTGATCAGGGGCAAAATCATTTATGACTTTGACATCGCCGTTGAACAAATTGACAAGTCAGACGCAGGGCATTGATCCATGAACTCTAACCCATAAGACGTGTCCTTTAAACTTCGAAATACCGTCGTATTGGCTTCGCTTGCATTGCTCATCAGTGCGGCGGGATTGATTTATTGGAAATGGTATCAGCCCCGCAAACTGAAGGACATTGCGAAAGAAGTACAAAAAGTGGACCAGAAGATAAATGATATGGCAGGGCTGCTTCAGAAGGTAGAGGAATTGGATGCAGAGTTCAAAGATGTGACACGGAAATATGATTCACGCAGCAAAGAAATCCCAACCACCGACGTCTCGTCTCAAACGTATGCCTACATGAGTCGTGGGCAGGATGACGCAATGACCAATGGAGAATTCCCGAGGTTTGATATGACGTTCGAAGGGGTTCATATGGTCGGGAACTATGGATACAATTCGTACAGATTGAACAGCGGCACGTCGGGATTCGAAGGTCTTTATAAGTTTGTTTACTATCTCGAAAACGGGAGGAGACTGTACAAGATTCGCGATCTCACGATGGTTCAAAAAGAAGCAGTCGATCCGGATACCAAGGAAACAAAATCCTACCTCGAATTCACGATGGAGCTGGATGCGTATTTCTGCAGCATCGATGTTTTGGCTACATCGCTCGCAGCAAAATCGCTCACAACCGTACAGGCGCCATTTGATCCCTTCCATCCGCTTGTACTGACATCCATATCGACCGAAGCGCCACCCGGCGAACTTGATGCAAATACGCTCGCTATCAAGGCAGTCCTGCCTGGCAAGGCCTTTGCTCTAAAAGGAGATGAGTTGATTCTCCTCCACGCTGGCGACAAAGTGTGGAGAGGATTAGTTACGAGAATTGATCCTTCTCGGAGTTCGGTGGAGTTCCTTATTAACGAGGGAGGTCTCTTCAAGCGGGTCGAGAAGAAAATCATTTTTGAAAAGAAAAGGTAGGTTGGGATGATGAAAGCACTTTATATGTACCTTGCATGCTGTTTACTTGCTCTTGGCCCTACGCTCGTTGCCCAACAGAGTCAACAGCAGTTATTCAATCGACTCGCTCGGGGGAAAGAACAAGTCAAGCCCGAAGAAATGGTCTCGTTTAAGAGCGACTACCCCTATTCCAGGGCAATCCTCGCGTTAAGCGATATGGCAAAGAAATTTACCGGAAAGATCATCGTCGATACTTCTCCAATGAAGAACGAAGAAACAAAAGCCATTGGCACAAATATTGAGGCAATGTACTGGAAGGACGCATTGGAGATTATTTTGCGAACAAATGACAATTGGTATGAGGAAGCCCCGCAATATTTTCTCATTTATGGAGCAAAGGAAGGTAAGAAAGACGCCGGGATATCGGCAAACTTGACCGCTCAGCCACAGGGACTAGGTGCTGTTCAGGGACAGGCCACACAAGCAATTCAGCAACCTCCTGTCGATTCCGGGAAGGTTTATGCCGAGATGAGGGAAGTGACGGTCTCAGCGATACTCCTTGAAGTGAATCAAACGAAACTGCGTGAACACGGGATCAGCTTCTCTATCTTTAGAGGAAATGACGTCAATTTGGGATTCCAGTTTTCCGGTGCAGAGAACGTCACGAGCAAGCTTTTCACGGGCCAAGTTGCACCGACAAATGGAAAACTCGCCGTGGATGTCAGCGCGGCGATTGCGTTCTTCGAAAACACGGGTTATGGCGATGTAGTCTCGCGCCCTGTGATCCGTGTCCGTACCGGGGGTACTGGTAGCGTTCAGATCGGATCAAGTATCTCAGTCCTTACGAAAGACTTCTCAGGGAATACGACTCAGCAGTTCGTTGACGCTGGGACAATTCTGCAGGTTTCCCCAAAGGTCTATAGTTATAACGGGACTGAATTCATAAGCTTGTACTATCACGTCGACAAATCGACGCCGACGGTAAGTGCCTCGGGAACGTCGATTGACCACAATCGAGTCGATGGCAGCCTGTTGATGTTAGACGGAGAACGAACCTATGTCTCCGGTCTCATCACCGTTACAACAAATGTTGTTCGCAATGGTGTGCCACTGTTGAAAGACCTTCCTTGGTGGGTGTTTGGACTTCGCTACATCTTTGGTTATGAACAGTTGACCGATAACAAAAGCGAACTCATCATCATTGTGGAGGCAAAACTTGAGCCTCCAGTTTCTGAGCGTGCAGCAACAAATACAATCGGGACTCAGAAATCAGCAAATGACAAGGCGCGTCAGCTTCGTGAAGACACAGAAAAAATGATGAAGAAGGAACAATGAAAAATGGAGAATTTCTTACGGGTGAGTCTATGAGAACACAATTTGTGATCTTTGGTGTTTGCCTGCTGGCAGCGATACTTGTGAATTCCTGCACGAAGACCACTCCGACGGGGGGAGGTTCTACTCCGCAAACGTCGACAATCTTCGGTTACGTTCAACGCAACGACAACTTGACCAAGGTCCCGAATGTGGTCGTGTATGATGT
>CAZOIM010000157.1:0-7711 GCA_964579855.1 uncultured Ignavibacteriaceae bacterium
AATCGATCCGTCCGCCCGCCTCACGGCTGTGGCAACAGAGCCTGGCGCACGCATCATGACGCCTTCCATGACTGCCTGGCCGCCAATTTGCATCGGCTTATTGGGATCATAGGCTGGATTCGTAGGAATCCAGTTCGATTGTTCCTTCACGTTCAACAACTCTTCCTCCTTAATACAATTCTCATTGAGTCAATATACGAACAATCGCGTGGAGTCGCAATGAAGTGCCGACGAGATTAGCTTGCATATTAGCGCGGCGTGCGGGAGTAACGCTGTACTGTCGACCTCAGTAGAGCAATATCGTTACTGTTGAACACCTTAAAGACGGGCAACAACGACACGAACAGGATGAGAAGCCCGACCTTGACACTTGCTCCAAGAAGATCAAGCGGAATTGGATGAAGAAGCTTGAATCCAAGAAATGCGAGGAACGCAGCGAATGCGATACCGAATACTTTGTTCCATTCATAGTGTACTTCATAGAACTTCTGTGAGGCAATGTACATCGCAATCGCCATAACGGCATAGGCTGCCAGGGTCGCCAATGCAGCGCCCATGATTCCCATCGTGGGAATCAGGAGAAAATTTACTCCAATGTTGACGAGAGCACCCAGACCGGTGATGAACGGCAGAAACTTCGTCTTCTTTTCCAGGTAGGCTCCTGCCAGAAACACTACATAGGCCCCGTTAAAGACATAACTGAGAAGAATCCATGGCACAATGGAAACACCAACCCAATAATCGGGATGAAAGAAATGTCTTCCGAAAACCTCAATTCTTACAAGATCTTCCACGAAGAACGAAACGGCGAGGAACATAAGGAACATGATAAGAACGAAGTACGTGAACACTTTCGAAAAGAGCGCTTTTGCATTCGGTTCGCGTGCATTCGTGAGAAAGAAAGGGCGCCAGGCATAATCGAACATTCCCACAATCAACATCATCGCAATACCCAACCGATAGTTGAGCTGATAGATACCGAGAGTTGAATTGTTTGTGAGGGCTTTGACGATAGGCCGGTCAACGATCTGAAGGGCCATTCCTGCAAGCCCCGAAGGAATCAACGGTAATCCAAATCTCAAGAGTTCGCGGAACAGGGAAGCCGAGAACGTGAGTCGGAACTTCGAGCGGACAACAGCGAAGGTTATGGCGAATGTGACGACTGACGCAATGAGATTTGCGAGCAATACTCCATCAGCCCTCATGTGAAATATCAAAATGAGTATGAGATTAAGGACCACTGTCGTCGCAATGTTGAACAATTTCAGACCGGCAAACGTCTTGGGTTGTTGATCCATTCTGAGCGATGCAAAAGGGACAACCGAGAGCGTGTCAAAAAACAGAATCCAGGCAGCATATTGGATCAGAACCGAACCGCCAGCCGGAAGCCCTATCCACGCAGCAATCGCCGATGCGGATAGATGAATGAGCAATGACAAGAGGACTGAGCTTGCGAGGAGTGACAGAAACGGAGTGCTGAAATTCTGCTCACGGTCACCGATCTCGAGAGTCGACACAAATCGCATGTAGGCAATTTCCAGACCGTAGCAGTATACTACATAGGCGAAGGCAATGTATGCATAGATGTAGGCAACCACTCCATTTTCAGAAGTCAGGAGAACGTTAGTATAGAAGGGAGCGAGGAGAAAATTCATCAACCTGCCGACGATGGAGCTCAGGCCGTATATGGCCGTTTCCTTTCCAAGTCGGAGAAGCTTGTTAAACATGGCTAAGGGAGTATGGTAGGATTATTGAGACTTTGCGGCATCATAGCAGGGACAACAATACATCTATTGGCGGGGTGAATCGTCGATGAGCATGATCGGGATGTCGTCTTTTACCTCATAGACATGACCGCAGGACTTACACGTAAGAGTATTCTTTTCAGGCTTGTAGTCGAGGTCGCCTTTGCATTGTGGACAACACAGGATTTCCAATAATTCCTTTTTGATCATGTTATTCCTCTAACGTGCCGATTTTCCCGGTGATAGCCTTGAGAAACAGTTCCGGCGCACGTGTTGGCTTCGATGATGAAGCCTTGACAAAACTGTGAACGGTGTAACCATCAACAAGGATTTCTGATTCTCCTTCACGGAGTACCGAATACTCGAGTCGAATTTTCGCCCCTGGTTGTTCGAGAAGCCGGGTCTCGACCAGCAGAAGGTCATCGTACCGCGCGGGGCGTTTGTATCGCGCAAATGCTTCGATAACCGGTAACAGGAAGCCCTGACGTTCGAGTTCTCCGTAGGGAAGCCCCATCCAACGCATGAAGTCCGATCGACCCTGCTCAAAATATTCGAAGTACTTGCCGTAGTAAACGTTCTTCATCTGGTCGGTATCGGCATACCGTACTCGTATTTCCGAAGTATGTCGGATCATAGCGATCTCGAATATTCTATAACTTCGGTCATTCTTTCCACGCGCCCATTTTCGAAAACTTGTCGATCCTCTGTTCGATCAGCTTATCGGTCTTGATCTTCTTGAGAGTACGAAGCTCTTCCAACAATATCTTCTTCAGAATTGCGCCCGCTTCATCCGGGCTGCGGTGGGCTCCCCCTTGTGGCTCCGGCACGATCCTGTCGACGATGCCTTGTTGCACAAGATCCGGGGCGGTAAGTTTGAGTGCTTCTGCGGCCTGTTCTTTATAATCCCAACTTCTCCAGAGAATACTCGAACACGATTCCGGAGCAATAACCGAATACCAGGAGTTTTCGAACATCAGAATCCGATCGCCAACGCCGATTCCGAGGGCGCCCCCGGAAGCTCCCTCGCCAATAACGACGACAATGATGGGCACAGGCAGGTGCGACATTTCAAACAAGTTGCGTGCAATGGCTTCCGCTTGGCCCCGTTCTTCAGCTTCGAGGCCGGGGAATGCACCGGGAGTGTCAAGAAGCGTGATCACAGGCCTATGAAACTTCGCTGCGAGTTTCATCAGTCGCAACGCTTTACGATAACCCTCGGGGTTTGGCATTCCAAAATTTCGAAAGAGATTCGATTTTGTGTCACGACCTTTTTGATGCCCGAGGATAAGCACGATCTCTTTGTCGATCTTGCCGAATCCACCGATAATCGCTTTGTCGTCGCCGAAGGTTCTGTCGCCATGAAGCTCGACAAAATCATCGACGATCATATGGATATAATCTGAGGTGTATGGGCGTTCCGGATGGCGTGCCAGTTGCACGCGTTGCCACCGGGTGAGATTCGTGTAAATGCTTGTCCGGAGTTGGTCGACCTTCTTCTCAAGGGTCTCGATCTCATCGACGATATCGAGGTTGTCGGCGTATTTACGCATTTCCTCGATTTTCTGCTCTAGCTCAATTATTGGCTTTTCAAACTCGAGAACAACTTTTGCCATTATTCAATTCCTTTCGTCACGCCGCAGCCAACCAGTACGTGATGTAACCAAAGTGCTTCAACCTACTTCCCCGCACGATGCTTGAGCCACGCCTTCAGCAAAATCTCCATATCCATCATAACGGTTTGATTTCTTGCGTAGTAAAGATTCAGCTGATCGATTTCATCTTGCTTCAGCAATCGGTTGCCCTGGAGCTGAACCATTCCTGTGATTCCGGACTTCCCGATGAAGAGATTCCTGTGCTGTGATCCCCGTTGAGCACCCGAAGGTCCCACGAGGCTTAATGTACCACGGAACACGGAGGGTAAATCGTAAATCGAACCCGTTCTCTTGCCTTCTCCACGTCGATGCCTCAGTCGTAAAATAGGGTAAACACTGATTAAGAGCAATCCTGAAATCAGCAAGTCGAATAAGCGTTTCGTAAGACGATGGAGCGGCTGTTCAATATTGTATGAAATCTGAATCAGCGGCACATCGTTCAAGGAATCGACGCTCCCCTTGCCGATAATAACATCCATCGTGCTGGGCACCAGATGAAAACTGATCGATTGCTCTCGTGTCATACTGATGATGGCGAGGATTGTTGTATAACTCATGGAACGTGGAGAAAAGATCATGTCGCTAATGCGATATTCCTTTGCAACCTTGGCAATGTTCTCGTAACTCCCGACAATGGGCACTTCGTTGATTGTCTTACCAATACGTCCCAAAGTTGTGTCGACGAATCCCACAACTTCGTAATCACCGGCGACATAATTCCTCAATTTGCCCAGTAATTGTTGCGCAGAAGTGTCTGTTCCGACGATAAGCGTCCTCTTCCCCAGAACACTACGGCGTCCACCAACGCGCACCTTGCCAAACGCTCGCAGCACAAGACGCCATCCAGGTATGAAGAGAACACAGAGCATTCCTGAAATGACAACGATCATTCTACTGAATGCGTAGGTTTTAAAAAATGCGATCAGGGTCGATATGGTCAGATAACTCACGACCACTGAGACAATCGATCGCGAAACGGACATGCTTCGATTTGTGTAGACGCCTGATACATAAAGAACGCCGACGACAATGGTTGCAGGAACCACAAAAACTATCGGATAGGCGTATGATGGATAGAGGAAGACATTCCCGCGCCAGATGAGTTCAGCAGTAAGCATGCTCAACGGCACAAGAAAGAAATCAACGAGGCCATACTTCATTGGTCGCAGCAACGATCCGATGACGGCAATTTCTGCGGTGATCGAAACTCCGATCTTAAGCGTCCTTGCCAAAACGGTGGAACCGCCGTAGTGTTTCCGCACGAACAAATGCATCGCTTCGTAAAATGTTCGTATTTCATTAAGACTGCTGCGTCTCGTGCTTTCCCCTTTATAGTGTATGATCGAAGTTGTATGAACATAGAAAATCTTCCAACCGGCATGTTGAATCCGGTAACACCAATCCAAATCCTCTCCATACATGAAGAAATCCTCGTCAAGCCCTCCGACCTGCTGATATGCCGCCCTTCGAATCATCATGAATGACCCGCTCACAGCGTCGACTTCGTAGGTTTGTTCCGGATTCCGATATGTCAAGTTGTATTTGCCAAATACCTTGGACCTGGGCATGAGTGCGGCAAGACCAAACAATTTCGTAAATGCAACCCAAGGTGTAGGGAAACTCCGCCTGCAGGCAAGTTGAAAGGATCCATCCGGGTTTAATATTTTGCACCCTGCAAGCCCTGCGTCGGGATTTTCCTTAAAGAATTCAAACATAACCCGCAAAGTGTCCTCCTGAACAACCGTGTCTGGATTGATAAGGAGACAGAATTCGCCCCGGGCAACTCTCAGCGCCTGGTTGTTAGCCTGTGCAAACCCCAAGTTTTCGCTGTTCGCAATGATGCGGATGCCGGGAAATCGTGCTCGAAGCATCTCGATGCTTCCGTCTGCCGAGGCATTGTCGACAACAATGATTTCGGATTTGATACCGGTGAGTGCTCGATCGAGTGAGCGGAGAGATTGATGCAGGAAATCGCGAACGTTGTAGTTCACGATTATGATGGAAAGTTGCAGGCCTGACTTGTGCCTCTTAGTGCCTGGTGCCATCGAAGAGACTTTTCAACTTGAGTTTCCACACCATCCAGGCTGCTTCGTAAATGATGTTCTTTGACATTTTTGATACCCCTACACTTCGATCGATGAAAATGATGGGAATTTCGCAAATCCGGAATCCCTTGCGCCAGGTGAGGAAATTGGTTTCTATCTGAAATGCATACCCATTGGATTTCAGATTATCGAGGTTAATGCTTTCGATGACTTTTCTCTTATAGCATTTGAATCCACCAGTAGCGTCCTTTACGGGCATTCCAGTGATAATTCGGGTATAGATGTTTGCTGAGTAGCTTAAAATAAGTCGTCTCAAGGGCCAGTTGACGACGTTGACGCCGGATATATATCTCGATCCTATAACAAGATCGTAGTCCTTCATTTTCCGAAGGAGAAGATTGAGGGCCTTTGGGTCGTGTGAAAAATCGGCATCCATCTCAATGATGTAATCGAAGTTCGACTGGAGTGCATACTTAAACCCTGCGACGTAGGCCGTTCCTAGTCCCATTTTTGCAGGGCGTTCGATCAAATGGACGCGTTTTTCCTCCTTTTGCATCGAGCGAACCAAGTTTGCGGTCCCATCGGGAGAATTGTCATCAACGACGAGGACTTCAAAAATCGGATCCTGTTCAAGAACTTTCGGTATTATTTTCGGAATGTTTTCCGATTCATTGTATGTAGGGATAACGACGAGCGCTCGTTCCATATTCAAAATGTATTGAGATTCTTGGATTTAAGTTTGTCCTTTGCCGAGAAGCATGACGTACAGTGTATTAAAGAGAATCTTAATATCAAGCCGCCAGGATATATTTTCAATGTAGAAAAGATCGTACTTGAGCTTGGTGCGAACGTCGTCGATGCTCTCGTCGTATTTGTGTTTCACCTGCGCCCACCCGGTAATCCCCGGGCGAACCTTCAAACGGTGTTTGTAGAGTGGTATGTCCTTTGCCAGTCTTTGAACGAAATATGAACGTTCGGGACGAGGTCCTACGAGGCTCATGTCGCCAACAAGAACGTTGAGAAACTGCGGTACTTCATCAAGATGAGCCCGTCGGAGATATTTCCCGATTGGCGTCACGCGGGGATCATCTTTTCTTGCCCAAACCGGTCCAGATTTGTGCTCGGCGTTGTGTGTCATTGATCGGAACTTGTAGAGTCTAAAGACTTTGCCATTCTTTCCTAACCGCTCCTGCCTGTACAATACAGGTCCTGCTGAGCTTATTTTGATTGCGATGGCAACAACGATCCAAAATGGAACTCCCAAAACAAGAATGATCGACGAAACGAAGAGATCCAGTCCTCTCTTGAGTGTCGCTTCCCAGGGTCTCATGATTTGCGGCATCACTTCCATGAGAGGGAATCCATAGATCGAACTTATTCGTGCCTGCCCGCTCACGATGTCGTAGAGGTCAGGCATTATTTTCATGCTCACTTCATGCCCATTACACTCATTGATAACGTTCACCAATTCATCGTGTTCCGTGGAATCCAGACCGATAAGTACGTCGTGAACATCATGTTTTCTGAGAATTGCAGGAATATCCGGAATAGTTCCTATGATACCCGCATCGTTGTGTTTGAGCCCTTTGGATTGCTGGTCCCGGGTTCCTTTTGCACTTGTTTTCACAAAGCCTACTATTTTGTACCCGAGCGTAGGGTATTTCGTAATCATATCAGCCAATTGAAAAGCTTTCGATGACCAACCGACGATGATCGTATTTCTTGCGCCGACACCAATTTGAAGGAGTTTCCGTTGAATGAACCGGATTCCGAGCCGACCAAAGGCAACACACCCAAACATCAGCACGCCGTAGCCAAAGATCAATAATCTGGAATTGGCGTGCGATTCTGTGACCTCATCATCAATGAAAATCGCAAAGAACAATACAAGAAGGCCGACGACGATAGATCGAAAGAGTGTCATCAACTCGTCAATCCGGGATTGCGAAAGCCCCAGGCCGTAGAGACCAAACAGTGCAAACCAGACAATCCAATACGCACCAAGAACGAGCATCGGAAGCACGAGTTCCGGTTCTATCGCATAGGCTATCCAGCCAGTCTTGATCCGGAGCCAGTAGTAAATCACAAATGCGACATTCACGGCAACAAAATCAGCAGCAACCGTATAATGCCATTCTTTGTGAGTCCTCATGCCCCGACTCCATCGGCACTCAATTGACCGAGTATCCTCTCCGAAGCATATCCGTCTCCATACGGATTGGGTTTTGAGAGAATTTCCAAGTTCTTGGACAACCCATTCGTGAAGGCC
>CAZOIM010000157.1:7811-9744 GCA_964579855.1 uncultured Ignavibacteriaceae bacterium
GGGTAGATGATTTGATACTTTGGGTATTTTGCCGCGATGACTTTGACGGCCTGGCAGATGTCCTGAATCGCGGTTCCGAAACTCTCCCGACGGTGAGCCGTCAGGAGGACAAACGGTCGACGGATCCCAGCGTCAATCTTCTCTACATCCTCCAATCGATGACGCTTCTCAATAATTCGAATCGCGTCAACAATTGTGTTGCCTGTGACGAATAATGTTTTCTCAGGAACGGATTCACGCTGCAAATTCCTTTTTGCGGCCTCGGTAGGACAGAAATTGTAACGAGCAAAGCTGGAAATAACCTTGCGATTCATTTCCTCGGGAAACGGGGCTTCAAGGTCATGGCTTCTCAATCCCGCTTCGATATGTGCGACAGGAATTTTGAGGTTGAACGCACACATTGCTGAAGTCGTCGCTGAAGTCGTATCACCCTGGACAAGCACAAGATCGGGTTTGGATTTTTCGAGAACTGATGGCAGGCGTTCAAACACCGCAGCACAGACGTCGTTGGGTGTCTGGTTTGGCTTCATGATCTTGAGATTGTAATCTTCGCTTAATCCAAAAATGGACAGAGCCTCACTCGCCATTGATTGGTGTTGACCCGTCATGCACAATTCGAGGTGAATTTTGTCTGAGAACTTCTCCTTCCCACACACAAGCAGAGGTGCAAGTTTTATGATTTCAGGACGCGTGCCGCCTAGAATAAGTATTTTCTTCATATATTCGTAGTGCCAATAGGCTTGCGATTGACAGCCCACATTGGCCGTTCAACCTTCAAAGCAAATCGTAGAAAGCCAACGAATAGTGCGGCATTCGTTGCGAAGAAATAGTAAGGAATCCCAAAAAAGCCTGTGTGAATCTTAACAATATCCAAAATAAGTCCAGCCAAAGCAACGGCAGCTAAAATCCCTTCTCCATAGAGGGCAATTCTGTAGATCTCGGATGAAAATGAAAGACACAAGCTGGAGAAACCCATCGCAAGCATCAAGAACGGGACAATCCATCGCACAATTTTGTGCGACCATAGGGCAAAAGCGATGAAGCCCATTTTCGGATGAAGCAATTTCGAGAATTCCTTGATACTACTGAAGTTCTGAGCACTGATCCTGGCTTTTCTACGAAATTCTCCTCGAACAGAATTTTCGCTTTGTTCATAAGCAAGAGCATTGACTTCGTACTTTGTGTTGTAGCCCATTTCCAAGACCTTCAATGGAATGACAAGGTCATCGGTGACAGGCTTCACAGTCGGTAGCGGTCTGTAGAGCGATCTCCGCACGGCATAGACTCCCCCCGTCGCACCAATTGCAGTACGGTAATTGCTTTCAAGTCTTTTGATGAAACTTTCGTATGACCAATAGGTTAACTCTCCTACTGCTCCAACAGTCCTCGCATCACTGACCAGAATGAGGTTTCCGCATACCGTCCCAACCAGAGCATTCGAGAATCCGCGTACGAGCCATTCTATTGTCTTCTTCTCAAAAACTGTATTAGCATCGGAAAAAACGATAATCTCACCTGTTGCAGATGCGACCAAGTCATTGAGAACGCTTGCTTTACCTCTTCGTTCGGAGAATTGCAATACTCTGACACGATCAGATTCAAATTTTTCGAGAACACTCGTAGTATTGTCCGTCGAGCCATCCGAACCAATGATCATCTCGATCTTGTTCTGAGGATATTCTGATAATCGGATATTCTCTATTCGCTGCGCAATGGTATTCTGTTCGTTGAAGGCAGAAATGACCACTGACACTGAGGGAAACGAAGGAGGGGTAGCGCTTGTGACGGGCGTCCGATGTTTCGCGAGCGCAAAGTACAAAATCATCGGATACACCACATAAGTGTATGCTACAAGTGCGAATGTTATCCAAAATATTAACACCAGAAGTATCACTCACGTAACCTTGAGAATGCTATATTGAGTGCCCTGCAC
>CAZOIM010000158.1:0-1360 GCA_964579855.1 uncultured Ignavibacteriaceae bacterium
CTTTGGGCCGAAGCATCCAAAGCACGGACGATAGTATGACGGGCAAAGCGCATTGCACCCCGCTTGTGTCACTGGTCCCAAACAGTAGGATCCGTGCGCGACCAATCCGCACACCGTTCCTCTTCGTTTACACTCGACACAGACACTGTATGTAGGGGTGTTCGGCTTCCTGCCGTTGAGAAACGCGTTTACTACCTCAAGGAGTTGATACTTGTTAATTGGACACCCGCGTAACTCAAAATCCACAAACACGTGATCAGCGATTGGGGTGGATTTGTTCAACGTCTCGATGTATTTTGGGTTTGGATAGACGATCGAAATGAAGTCTTTCACATTTTTGTAATTCCGAAGAGCCTGTATCCCACCTGCGGTAGCGCACGCGCCGATAGAAATTAGGACTTTCGATTGACGCCGTACCTGATGAATTCGTTCGGCGTCGTGTGGAGTGGTGATTGATCCTTCGACAAGCGAGAGGTCATAAGGGCCTTTCACAACCGCTCGGGAGGCTTCCGGGAAATTGGCAATGTCGACATTACTGGCGACGGCCAGGAGTTCATCTTCGCAGTCGAGCAGGCCGAGCTGGCAACCATCGCACGATGAAAATTTCCAAACAGCGAGTTTTGGTTTTTTCTTCGTGGGCATACTATATCTCCCATTTCACAAGCAAGTCTTTAATATCCTTATACTTGAAAACCGGTCCATCCTTGCATACGAAGTACTGCCCAAACTGACAGTGGCCGCATAATCCAATTCCACATTTCATATTCCGTTCCATTGAAATGTAGATGTGGTCCGTCTCCACGCCACGCCTGAGAAATTCCATTACCGTAAATCGAATCATTACCTCAGGACCACAAATCATCGCTATCGCATTGTGAGGATCAAAAGGTGATTTTGGAATAAGTGTGGTTACAACGCCGACGCTCCCTTTCCAACCACTCATGGCCCGGTCCACCGACACGAACACATCGAGGTCAAACCGTGCCCTCCAACGTTCCAATTCTTCGCGGAAGAGGATGTCTGAAGGAGTCCTGGTGCCATACAATAGCACCACCTTTCCAAAATCATCGCGATTGCGCAGTATCGTGTAGATGGAAGGCCTTAATGGTGCAAGGCCGATTCCTCCGGCGACAATTACAATATCCTTTCCTTTGGCTGATTCGATTGGCCATGGTACTCCGTAGGGACCGCGGATGCCCACACTCTCCCCTTTTTTGAGCTTGTCCATAACCTTCGTTACGGTACCAACGGCTCGGGTCGTGTGCACAAGACATCGGGATTCAACCGGATCGCCACTGATCGAAATCGGTATTTCGCCGACACCGTAAACATAGACCATGTTGAACTGTCCAGGCTTGAA
>CAZOIM010000158.1:1460-9662 GCA_964579855.1 uncultured Ignavibacteriaceae bacterium
AGACACTTGCCATCGAGGGCAATTGCGCGCGTCGCTTTGAGAGCCCGTGCATCAAAATGCCAATGATAGGGGGGAATCAACCACGACCATCCGAGGATATTCCCTTCATCCACAGTTTCAATGGTAATGTGCCCGCGATGGGGGGTAAATATTTCAATGGAGACCTTGCCCTCGCGTATCAGATAAAACTGAGAGGCCTCCTCTCCTTCCCGGCAAATGAATTTCCCGGATTCAAAACGCACGTTCATCGCGCAGCCGGTTACCAGTTGGACATGTTTGCGTTCCAAATCCTTGAAGAATGGATGGGCCGTCAAGATTGGTTCAAGGGATTCCATACTTGTTCTCCTTTTTCAACATTAATGCGCTGTTCCATTGCTGCTTTCACGGATGACCCTTGCCTCAGCCGTGATATCGATACCCACAGGACACCACGTTATGCACCGACCACAACCAACACATCCTGATGATCCAAACTGATCTATCCACGAAGCCAGTTTATGCGTCATCCATTGTCGATAGCGGGATTTTGTGGAAACCCTGATGCTTCCGCCGTGGATGTACGAAAAGTCCATAGTGAAGCAAGAATCCCATTTTCTCGTTCGGATTGCCTCGCTCCCGGTTAGATCTGTGCTGTCTTCAACGGTATTGCAGAAACACGTTGGACAAACCATCGTGCAATTGGTGCACGACAAACACCTCTCACCAACCTTTTCCCACTCTGCATTTTCCGAATTCTCATACAGCAATTCCTTAATTCCCTTCGTTTCAAGCGTGCGCTTTATTTGTCCCTGTGCTTTTTTCACGGCGGACTCGGCTCTGGATTCTTCCTGTGGAGTTGCGGGACGATGCGGCGCATTTTCGAAAATTTTACTACCCCGTTGAGATCCGATTTCGACAATGAAATAATGTTGATCGTCTTCGCAGACTTCGGTAAGTGCCAAATCGTGCTTGGAAGAAACTTTCGGACCGGTATTCATCGAACTGCAGAAGCACGTTTCAGAAGTCGTTGAGCAGTTAACAGCGATGATGAAAAGCTCTTCGCGTACATTTCGGTAATACGGGTCCTGGTAATGTCCGGATAAGAATACCTTGTCCTGGATTTCGATTGCGCGTAGTTCACAACCTCGTACACCCAGGAACGCAAGCTTTTCCTGTTTATTGCTTTTATCTTTTTGACTTTCCTCAGACAATGAAAAACTTCTGGAATGTCTCATTGCAGAAAAAAGCGTTTGGATGGGAGAAAACAGAAATTCCTTCCAGGAATGGGGCCCTACGGAATATCCGAAGAAGGCCTCGTCGTTTCGTTTATGAAGTCGGTAGATTCCGGGTCTCTGCTCTGCGCCCCAACCTTTCGGCAGATCCGCTGTTGTGGATATTTCATCGTAAACGATCGAACCATTCCTGCGGGTTGGTCCTACGATTCTGTAATTGCGTTTTCGCAGTTGGTCGATGAGTGATTGTAGTGCGGATGTTTCAATTCGATAAAGCATGGGGGTCACCACAACTTGAGTAATCGTGTAGCGGCCTCAACTGAAAAGACGGGGGAGATCTACATCAGCGAAGGTCAGCGTAAACCGAGCCTCTAGATCTTCTCAAAGTTCTCTTTTCTCATTGAGCAGATCGGGCAGAACTCGGTCGCCTTTGAAGTTGCTACATATCCACACGCGGGGCACAACGCGTACTGAACTTGCGTCACGATCCCTGCGTCTTTGATGGCGTCCTTGAAGAGTTCCCAGTGGCAGGCATCTGATTTTCTCGTCTGTTCTAATTCCTTTGCGACTTCGGTAAGTTTCTCAGCTTGTGCTGTCTGGATCAACATCGGATAGAAGGATTCGCATTCGAATTGTTCCGAACTGATCGCCAATTTCAACAACTGGCGTGTCACCCCAAGAGGTATAGAGTCAAGCGCTTCCTCCCTGGGCTCTGATCCCAAGAGACGGATCAGTTTTGCCTGGTTGTTTGCATGGATCTGTTCAGATTGTGCCACCGCCTTGAACAATGCGGCAACATTGACGAGTCGATCTTCGTTAGCCTGTTGAATGAATCGGATATACCAGCGGTGATGCTTCACTTCCGCCGCGTACGCCGTTTGGAGGTTTGCGAGAGTGGCGTACTTCTTTGTGGATGTAGCGTCTTCGGTTCTCTTTTGACAGCTGACCAAGGTAAGGACTGCGAACATCCCTGCGAGCAATAATGTGGAACTTGCTTTGCAGCCTCTCATGGTTAAATCCTCCATGAAGAAATGCAATGTCCCCACTTTACCTGTCAGCCCGCTGTCATAAATGCAAGAATCATTCCAAATTACAGTGGCTCGAAATTGAGCGCAATCGTGCAGGACTTCCAGAAATTGACACAACCTTCTCAACTCCAAGAACCTGTATGATCAGTTTCTCAATCAAGGCAATGCCGGTATGCCGCGACCGAGAGCTTGGCACCATCGGCAGTTCGTCTGCTCACCGGGCTACCCAACCCAATTCCTTGAACCGTCCCCCGATCGGCTATCGCAATTTCTGTTGTTGTGATTCGAACACTGCCATAGCAGTGATGTTCACGATATCAGTGACATCACAACCGGGGACCAAAAGGTATACCGGCTTGCGTATGCCCAGGAGGATCGGTCCGATAGCGGTGGCGCCGCCGATACGAGCAAGGAGTTTGTACGCAATGTTCGCTGAGGTCAGATCCGGGCAGATTAAAACATTCGCAGCCCCTTTGAGGGTACTGAATGGATAGATTTCTGAAATCATTTCCGGGACTACCGCCGTATCAGCCTGCATTTCGCCGTCAATCATCAGGCTGGGTTCGCGCCTGCGCACAATATTGACAGCACGGGCCACTTTCTCTGCGAGTGGATGTTTCGTTCCGCCAAAATTGCTGAACGAAAGCATCGCAACACGCGGTTCAATATCTAGCTGGCGCACTTTTTCGGCTGCCAGGATGGCAATATCCGCGAGGTCTTCTGATGATGGCTCGACGTTGATCGTCGCGTCAGCAATGAAGATCGTCTGATTCTTGAAGACCATCATATACAGACCGGCGATTTTCTCAACCCCTTCTCTCTTTCCGATGATTTGAAGCGCAGGTTTGACCGTGTCCGGATAATGTTGTGTCAGTCCGGAGATCAGACCATCGGCATCGTCGAGTTCCACCATCATCATGCCATAGATATTGTTGCTTTTCAAATCACGTGCGGCATCGAATTTCGTTACACCCTTCCTGGCACGGATTGAATAATATGCTGTTGTATACTCTTCGAATCGCGCCGATTTGCTTGGATTGATGATTTCGATGCCTTTCATGTCGAGACCCAGTTCTTCAATCCTCTGCCTGATGAGCGTACGGCTTCCGAGCAAGATTGGTTTCGCAATGCCTTCATCAAGAATTTGCTGAGCAGCTTTCAAAATCTTGTCCTGCGATCCTTCGGGAAATACGATTCTCTTTGGCTCGCTCTTTGCTTTGTGAACGAAGAATCTCATGACTTCACGCGACTTGCCGAGACGTGCTTCAAGAGAATCCCTGTAGGCCTCAAAGTCCTTTATTGGATTGCGTGCGACGCAAGAATCCATTGCCGCCTTTGCTACCGCTGTAGCCTCCCACAACAACACACGAGGATCGAACGGTTTCGGAATGATATAATCCTTACCAAATTCAATTCGACTTGTTCCATATGCGCGGATGACAGAATCCGGGACATCCTCTTTTGCTAACCGGGCAAGAGCCTTGCAGGCTGCGATCTTCATTTCGTCGTTAATCATTTTCGCCCGCACATCCAACGCACCCCTGAAGATAAACGGAAACCCCAAAACATTATTGACTTGGTTAGGATAATCCGATCTGCCAGTCGCGATAATAATATCATCGCGCGCTGCGATTGCGTCTTCATAGGTTATTTCGGGATCCGGATTCGCCATGGCAAATACGATAGGTTTGTCTGCCATCGAACGAACGATTTCTTTTGAGAGTATCCCTTTGGCGGAAACTCCACAGAACACATCTGCACCTTTCATTGCGTCTGCAAGCGAACGTGCATTGGTATCTACGGCGAAATATTCTTTGTAAGGATTCATCCCCTCTGTCCGACCTTTGTACACCACACCTTTTGTATCAACGAGGATGATGTTCTCATGCTTAACCCCCAATTTTTCATAAAGCTTTGCACACGCAATACCTGCTGCCCCTGCTCCGCTAAAGACGACTTTTACTTTGTCGATCTTCTTCCCCGCAACCTCCAGTGCGTTCACCAAGGCCGCGCCGCTGATGATGGCTGTGCCGTGTTGATCATCGTGGAAGACGGGTATATTCATTGTCTTCTTCAGTTGCTCTTCGATATAGAAACACTCCGGCGCCTTGATATCTTCCAGGTTGATCCCACCGAAGGTCGGTTCCAGCATCTGGACCGTTCGAATAATTTCGTCAGGATTATGAGAATTTAATTCTATGTCAAAGACATCGATATCGGCAAATCGCTTGAAGAGGACGCCTTTCCCCTCCATAACCGGTTTGCCCGCCAATGCGCCGATATCTCCCAATCCGAGGACGGCAGTACCGTTCGAAACAACACCGACAAGATTTCCTTTTGCAGTATACTGATAGACGTCGTCCGGGTTCTTTTCGATTTCTCTGCACGGTTCTGCGACTCCCGGCGTATATGCAAGTGACAGATCGCGCTGCGTTTGGCAGGGTTTGGATGATACAACTTCGACCTTGCCCTTTCTGCCTTGCGAATGATAGTCAAGAGCTTCCTGTTTACGTATCATGTCGTGGATCCTTTCAGAAGATGTGCGGATCGAGTTCTGCTGGTTTTTTTCTTGCACGTAGGACACATTTCGCTTTCTGGATGACTCGCCAACGCTTTCTTGGAGATCGTTTTCCCACACGAAAGACATTGACGATTTCTTTCTCTTGCATTCAAGACCAATGCCTGCAATTCCGTGCCTTCGCGCATCATGTGGAAGCAAGTCGCCCTAGAGTCCGTACTGCACGGTTTTACCGGTAGATCACAAACGGAACAGACATACTCTTTTGCTTCGAAGAAAGATTTCTGCGCCGCGGTATCCTCGAGTGTTTGGAGGGTCTTTCTCAGTTTGCGAAGGGCTGGAGCTTTAGATCGGTGTTTTGCCTGCCTGGTCATGATATGTACCTGATTATGATCGAGATCTTCTTCACGAGTGCTTCAACTACGCGGATGCTTGTCCCTTCAATTCTCTGCTCGCGATTACGACATTCAACGACGTTTTCGAGTCAGAAATCAGAAAACGTTAAGATCCTGAATCGTGAGAGCACGGTTCTGCGACCACTGCACGTCAGCTTTCAAAACTAGTGATGATATTATCAAGAACTTCAGCGTTCGCCCTAATGATTTCGAGTTTTTCGGTAATTCGACCGACAACAATTCCGTGTGTTTCAATGAGTTCATTGACAAAATTCTTCACTGCAGGATCATTACATTTTGTCAGCATATCCTCATAATACGCAATCATTCTCTTCTCGTCGCCCAATGCCTCGCTTAACAGCGCGCAGGTATTCCGACAACGATGATCGCAATCTCTTTTTCCTGGTTCCATACGTACCTCCACGTAGTTACGTCAGCTTCCTCTCAATTCAATTTCGACTCATGGATTTGGATGCCACTTTCATGCCAACTCATGAGAAAAAGCAGATGCAAGTTGTCTTCCTCGTTCGAGAGCTTGTTCATTCAATGGCAGCAGATGATGGTGACGTTCCGGCAACACTTCTTTGAGTGCTTTCAGCACATTTTCCAGAGCTACGATTGGACGACGTTCAAGAAAAGCGCCTAGCACAATCATGTTGGCGATCTGTTTTTTTTTCAGACGTTGTGCTTCTTCCGCCGCCGGAACATCGAAGATCTCAATATCATTTCGTGAGCACGCCGTTACCACACCCGACTGTTCGCACAACAAGAGACCTCCCTGTTTAACCCGACCGGAGAATTTGTCGATCGACGGTTGATTAAGTACGATGGCGGAGTCGAATTGAGTAACGATAGGCGAGCTTATCTTTGAATCGGAAACGATAACTATGCAATTGGCAGTGCCTCCGCGCATCTCGGGTCCATACGACGGCATCCAACTCACTTCCTTGTTTTCTTTCATCGCTGCGTATGCAATTATGAGTCCTAGTGACAGCACGCCTTGCCCACCGAATCCCGCAACGATGATCTCGTGTGATGTTTTCATTTCTGTCAGATCCTTCTCTTAAACCGATGACTCGATATTCGTGCCAGTGTGTTGAGCAAGAAGTGGAGATGTCTGTTATTTCGGGACTTTGAGATCACCGACAGGATAGATGGGGAGCATGTTCTTTTCCATCCACGCATTGGCTTCCACAGGCGTCATCTTCCATCCCGACGGACAGTTTGATACGACTTCAATAAAACAGGTACCCTTCTTCAGAGGCTGATATTTGAACGAGGCCTCAATCGCTTTCTTTGTTTTTCTCACTGCCGCAGCCGTATGTACCGATTGACGCGTTACATAGTATGCACCGGGCAATTGTGCAACGAGATCGCTGATCTTCAGAGGGAAACCAATATGGCTCGATTCCCTTCCGAATGGACTCGTCGACGTGACTTGTCCGAGCAGTGTGGTGGGAGCCATCTGTCCACCCGTCATGCCATAAATTGCGTTGTTGACGAAGATCATCAGGATATTCTCTCCCCTATTCACCGTGTGAATTGTCTCTCCGGTTCCGATGGCTGCCAGATCTCCATCACCCTGATAGGAGAAGACATACTTGTCGGGCAATACCCGTTTAACACCCGTTGCAACAGCGCTTGCACGACCGTGGGCGGCTTCCTGCATGTCGATATTCATGTAATTGTACGCAAACACAGAACAGCCGACGGGAGCGACACCGACCGTTTGTTCCACGATTCCCATTTCCTCGATCACTTCCATAAGTAATCGGTGCACGACGCCGTGACCGCACCCGGGGCAATAGTGAAACGGAGTCTCGGTAAGTGTTCCCGGCTTTTCGTAGACAACTTCCAATCCCGCCGTAGTCAAAACTTGTTCCATAAATCGACCTCGTCAGATTTGTGCAATGCGAATCTTTTCAGCGATCGTTTCAATTTCAAGGACGATATCGTCCGGCGTTGGTATCATTCCGCCCATTCTTCCCTTGAAGTACACCGGCTTTTTCCCGTTTACTGCGAGTCTCACATCTTCAACCATTTGGCCGGAATTCATTTCCACAGTCAGTACTGCTTCCACGTTTGGGACGATTTTTGCAATGGCTTGAGTGGGAAACGGATAGAGCGTGATGGGTCTCAGCAAACCTACTTTGATACCTTTGAGCTTTGCAATTTCAATGGCCTTTTGGCATATCCGGGCAGACAATCCGAAGGCAACCAGGAGAATTTCCGCACCGTCAACACCGATTTCCTCACTGCGTACATCCTGATGCATCCTTCTGTACTTGTCTTGAAGTCGAAGATTGATCTCCTCCATCCTCTCCGGGACGATGTGCAATGAAGTGAGGATATTGCGTTCTCGCGTCGTGGGCTTGCCAACCGTCGCCCATGGTTTCTCGGTGAATGGAAGAGAGCCCGAGGGCGGCATCGTGACCTTTTCCATCATTTGTCCCAGAGCGCCGTCTGAGAGGATCATGACAGGAGTGCGATACTTGTCCGCAAGTCTGAAACCCTCGAATACGAAATCTGCCATTTCCTGAACTGACGATGGAGCCAGGACAAAGAGTCTATAGTCGCCGTGCCCTCCGCCTTTCGTTGCCTGAAAATAGTCAGCCTGAGAAGGTTGAATGGTGCCGAGTCCGGGCCCGCCGCGTTGGACGTTTACGATGAGACAGGGAATTTCTGCCGACGCCATGTAGGATATTCCTTCTTGCATCAAACTTATTCCCGGACTCGAGGATGACGTCATTACTCTTGCGCCGGCACCAGCCGCACCATAAACCATGTTAATTGCTGCCAACTCACTCTCAGCCTGCAGAACTTCGGCGTTGTACTCCTTGGCGTGCGCCGAAAGATATTCCATAACCTCCGACTGGGGTGTTATGGGATAACCAAAGTATGCCTGCATTCCGGCACGCAAAGCAGCCTCAGCAAGCGCTTCGTTTCCCTGCATGAACATCGGGCCGTTCATTGAATTTTCTTCCATCAGATTTTTCTCCATCGCAAAAGTCCCTGGAACAAATCGACATTACGCAGGTTCAAGGGTCTTG
>CAZOIM010000159.1:0-7050 GCA_964579855.1 uncultured Ignavibacteriaceae bacterium
AGCATTATTTTGCAGCAAGTCTCATCCAGAAACTACTGAACTGTTTTTCCTTCTTCGTCAATGACCACAAGTTCACCAAGATTCAGTTCGCGGACGGGGGTCTCAATCTTCTGACGATCACCAACCAGCAAGAGCACAGATCTCTGGAGGTTGGCGTACCGTTGTGCGGCTGCGTTCACGGTGTCGCTTGTTGCTTTCGAAAGTTCATCCGGTTCCTTCTGGAGATCGGTCATGGGCAATCCGTAAGACCACAAGTCAGTGACTATTCCTGCAAGGCGACCCACCGATTCGAATTGTTGCGCGAATCCCCTGATTCTATTTGCTTTGGCCTCTGCGAGCTCCACTTCGGAAATCGGCTTTGCACCTGCCAAATCTTTCAACTCATTGATGAATTCCACAACCGTTTCTTTCGTTTTGTCCGTTTGAACACTCGCACCGGAGAACCAATAGCCCGCTTTGGTGAATAGTCCAAGCCTGGATGATGCTCCGTACGTATAGCCTTTATTTTCGCGCAGGTTCAGATTCAACCGCGTCATGAATCCACCCCCCCACACTGCATCGGCGAGCGTGAGAGGATAGTAGTCGCCACTCAAGCGACTTGGACCGGGCAATATTTGAGCCACTGCGGTCTGAGCCGCATCCTGTCGATCGACGAGATAAATCTTCCCATACCCGAACGGTTCGGGAGATGCGATTACCACTTCAGGCGGCTTGCGGGAATGCCAGGACAGGAAATACTTTCTGGCAGTATCAACAGCTTGCTTAAGTGTAATGTCCCCTGCGAAGACGAGCGCTGAAGTCGAAGGACTCCAGAACGTTCGATGATAGCTTACGACGTCTTCTCTGGTAATCGAACGGACTGAAGAAGAAAATCCGCGTGCTGGTCTTCCGTATGGATGGTTGCGCCCGAAGGCGAGCATGGATCGGATTCGGGAGACAATCGCATTCGGATTGTTGCTTTCCTGTTTCAGTGAATCAAGGTGCAACTCTTTTTCTCTCTCAAACTCTGAAGACGGGAATGCGGGGTGCTGCACCACGTCCGCGAGAATGGCAATTGCCCGATCAAGGTTATTCGCAAGGACATCGAGCGAGAGATACGAAAATTCCCGTGCAGCCAGTCCAATGAGCGAGGTACCAAGATCACCGAGTGCGTCTTCCAGGTCGAGAGCAGCCATGGACTTTGTCCCCCGGTCGATTGTCTGGATTGTCAACTGCGCGACTCCCATTTTTCCCATAAGATCGCCTATGCTGCCTGCTTTCGTACCAAGAACGACGGCGACTTTCGGCAGGTCGTGCCGTTCAATGACGAACACCTCGAGGCCGTTTTCGAGTCTGGTCGATTGGACTTTTGGAACCACGAAATTTTTATCGCTGCCCAACGAGGGTACCAGCGTGCGGTCCGGCGCGGGCGTTGCAGATCGTCCCGATTGTTCCGGATGAAACCGTATGAGAAGTCGATTCCGTGTCATAAGCCAGTTCTTGACTGCTCGTCCGATTCCTTCCGGAGAACTGCGCCGATGACGGAGAAAGTCGTCTGAAAATTTATCGGGATTTCCCAGATAGGTGTTGTATGCGTTAAGACGATCCGCTTTGCCACCCATTCCACCGATTCGCTCGAGCCCTGAGATGTAATCGTATTCCCATTTTGTCTGTGCCCTGGAGAGTTCCTTTGTCGTCGGTCCTTTTTCTGCGAGTCTTCGAATCTCTTCGGCCACAATTTCCTCAATACGTCCCAAATGCGATCCTGGACGCGCCGTCGCCATCACGACGAACAGACCTGCAATTTCGGCTCCATCATTAAAGGAAAAAACGTTGCTGCACATTTGTTCGTCATAGACAAGCCTTCTGTTAAGACGCGAGGAAAGTCCGTCTGTCATGATCACCGACGCAAGCGAGAGTTCTGCTTCCTCATCTGCGAAGTATTTGGGAGATGGCCAGACCATGTATACCCGCTCCTGTGGCACCCTGTCGCTTACTTCCACGACCTTTTCGCTGCTCAACATCGCGAGGGCCGTCTTAGGTCTGTCCAAGGCCGGACCAGGGAGAAGACTGCCATAATACTTCTCAACAAGTGGTTTGGCCTGGACGGGATCAAAATCACCGGCAATGCACAGCGAGAGATTGTTCGGCGTATAATACCTCCGGAAGAATTGCTTTACATCGTCCATCGATGCGGCAATCAAATCTTCGTGGCTCCCGATAACGGGCCATGAGTATGGATGACCTGCGGGGAAGAGGTTTTCGGAAATGAGTTTGAATGCCCTACCGTAAGGTTGATTCTCCACCCCCTGGCGGCGTTCATTCCTGACAACCTCGCGTTGATTTTCGAAATCTTGTTGGGTCAAAGAGTCGGCGAGTGTTGCTATACGGTCAGATTCAAGCCAGAGGATATATTCGAGGTTCTGGGAAGGGACTGTGACGAAATAGTTTGTCCTGTCCTCATTGGTTGTCCCATTCACCCCTCCTTCGTGGAGGTTCGCGCCGGCTTTTTCAACGTACGCGAAGTACTCCCCCTTGGCGTTCGCAGATCCCTGATACATCAAGTGTTCGAACAAATGCGCGAAGCCTGTGCGTCCGGGTTGTTCGTTCTTCGACCCTACGTGAAACCACTGATTTACATGCACAACGGGAAGCTTCCTGTCCACATGAAAAATGACCTGTAGTCCATTCTCGAGGACAAATTTTTCGAACTCAATCGTTGGAACCTCAGCCTGGCGAATTGCTTTCTGAACTGTTCGTTTCGAAGTCTTTTTCATAATGCGGTTAACCCATTTTCAATAAAGTGTAATCGATCATTTCTTGATCTGGCCTGATCCTTTTTCCCCTTCGAGTTGCATCCTTCTTTTTTTCTTTCCCCTTCTTCCACCGTGGATCGCCATGACTGGACCAATAAGCCAATAGGGCATCGATGAAAGCAGTGGGGATCGATCGCCAATCAGAATGGCCACGATGATTGCCAACAGTCCGATGCCCGATTCTATAAGATGTTCTTCCAAGCCTGAGATTGTATCGAAAACCTCTCCTTCATTAAGCTCTAGTTGCATTCTTCTTCTGTAGGCGTGGGCATAGAGCAACGCGAAACAGAGGAAGACCAGGAAAAAGCCAGCGCCATAGACAACCATGAGAGTCGCTGATTGTCCCTGTTCGATCATTGGGACCGTCTCCCCTCCCGGCAGATGTACATTCAAAGCTACCCCCATGAAAGAATCAACCACCAGAGTCGCAAGGAATTTCAAAGGATAGATGTAGAACAACACAACAAAGAGGAGCACTGCATTGAGAACGATCGTTAGCGTATCCTGGAGACCGTAACGACGGAAGAATATGTAGTGATTGTACCAGACCCAGAGCAACAACGCGAATGTTAGCGTAAACGGGATGAATCCTTGCATTGCCGACATCAATTCGCTAAATGTCTTTGGAACTTCAAGCGATACAACGAGCAATGTCACTGAAAACGCGAACACAGCATCACTGAACCCTTCAATGCGTGATACTTCTCCTCCACGCCATCGAAATCCATGTTCCTTGGCGAATCCTGATTTTTCAGTCAACGCACGAATCATATCGTTCCTTCCCGTCTGTGGTGAGTACCCGTGTGAGTATAGCAAGGATTTCCAATGAAAGAAAGAATTATTGAATCTGCGAACATTGCCTTGTATCTTAGGCACCCAAACAACAAGGGTTTCGCATGCCACTTCAGCAACAAGAACTTGCTATCAATCTTCCCGGGTTTACCTTTCACGACCTGTTCATTCCAGAAAAGCTCGCTGAACTAACTCAAATTTTCTTCGACAAGGTACAGTCATCTGATGCTGCCTTATGGAAGGAATTCGTCTCCTACAAGGATTCCGGGGGAAAAGGAATGACGGAGACTCAAATTTCCGATATTCTTGTGAATTTGGCCCCCCATTTAAGTTCGTTCATTGAAAGAATGTTCGGTGTATCGGATGAAAGCAGACGTCTTCGAACCATTGTACTTCGCGATCAGATTATCACGAGGCTGAAAAAGGAATTTTTTATCCGCCGGGTCTTGAAGAAGTACAGCATTGAACAACCCCTGGCATTCGACCTCGAGCAATTGCGGAGGGACATTATCGATATAACATCGGCATTCAAAGACGTGCCGAAAGACGATCCCGAGTTGTCCACTGCAGCGATCGTTATAGAGCTCCTTGAGCTCGACAAAACTACCAAGGAAGCAATTCCGGATTGGGTGCGAGAGTATCTTGTGGAATTGTCCGACCGCATGCGAACACACTCCTCGCTGAAACGCCTCCTGCCATCCTCGTCAAATCCAGATGCCTTACGATTGTTCCTGCAATCCATGCTTGAAGTCTTCGAGAAATGGACTGTCTCTGAATACTTTGCTCGATCCCCCGAAACAAAAGACTGGGTGACCTTTAAGGTTCCACATCCGATTGACTTTGATCACCTTGTAGAGACTGAAATCGTGGAATCTCCGGTCCCCGGAACGAAGGTTGGTTCATCAGTCCACTATCGGCACCGCGATGGATTTGATTTGACAGATACCCGATATACCGCCCGTGAAATCGGCGACGAAGTGGAATACTGTATCTTTTGTCACGAGCGGAACAAGGATTCCTGTTCCAAAGGATTCCCTGAGAAAACCGGTTATAGAAAGAATCCCCTTGGTTATCCTCTCAAGGGCTGCCCTCTTGATCAAAAAATCTCCGAATCGCATTTACTGAAGAGTCGGGGCGATGTGATTGGAGCTCTGGCCATCATCGCAATCGACAACCCGATGTGTCCCGGAACCGGGCACCGGATATGTAACGACTGTATGAAAGCCTGTATTTATCAAAAACAGGATCCCGTAAATATTCCACAAATTGAAACGAGCATTCTCACAGACGTCTTGAATCTTCCGTGGGGATTCGAGATCTATTCACTGCTTACCCGGTGGAATCCGCTCAACATCCAGCGTCCTCACACGCTTCCATACAATGGAAAAAAAATACTCGTGGTTGGCATGGGACCTGCAGGCTACACCCTCGCTCACTATTTTCTGAACGAAGGGTACGGCGTTATCGGCATCGACGGCCTGAAGATAGAACCTCTACCCGATGAGCTCGTCGGAAAAGCAGATACTCCCTTCCAACCGTTGAGAGATTTTTCCACAATCTGCAAGGACCTCAGCGAACGCATTCTTTTGGGTTTCGGTGGAGTGTCGGAATATGGAATCACGGTCCGATGGGATAAGAATTTTCTCACGGTGATCTATCTGAACATGCTCCGGCGTAGTCACTTCAGATTGTACGAAGGTGTGCGTTTTGGCGGGACTCTCTCTGTTGAGGATGCCTGGGACCTCGGGATTGATCACGTTTGTCTGGCGAGCGGAGCAGGCAAGCCGACGTTCGTTACGATGAAGAACAACTTGATCCGGGGTATCCGTAAGGCAAGCGATTTTCTGATGGCCCTCCAACTCACCGGCGCTGGCAAGAAGGAATCACTCGCAAATCTTCAGGTTCGCTTACCGGCCCTTGTCATCGGCGGCGGACTCACGGCAATTGACACGGCGACGGAACTCATGGCGTACTACCCCGTTCAGGTTGAGAAAATCAAAAAAAGATACGACATACTCGTCGGCGAAAACGGCGTCGAAAAGGTTCGGGCGTCCTTTGACGAAGAACAGCAGGGTATCCTGGATACCTACCTTCGTCACGCGGAGGAGATTCAGAACGAACGTCGCCGCGCCGTAGCCAACAACGAAGAGCCCAATTTTATCCCGTTGATTCGTTCCTGGGGGGGCGTACAGATCTTCTATAGAAAACTCTTGTCGGATTCCCCCGCATACCGGCTGAACCACGAAGAAGTCATCAAAGGCCTCGAAGAAGGTATCGCATTCGTGGAATCGATGAATCCACTCGAAGCAATACCGGACGAATTCGGCGCGTTGAAGGAAATGGTGTTCGACCAGCAGGAATTGGTAGTTGGAAAGTGGAGGAGTTCGGGGAAAACACATCGAGTCCCTGCAAAATCCCTGTTTGTCGCTGCCGGAACGGTGCCAAACGTTATGTATGAGCGTGAACACCCCGGCACGTTCGAGCTTGACGAATGGAACCAGTTCTTCCAGAGCTACGGAGTTTCCGGTGAAGGAGAACTGCGGCGGGTCCAATCAAACGAAAATGAATATGGTTTCTTCACCTCATATGAACGGAATGGCAAATATGTCACTTTCTATGGCGACAATCATCCGGAATATGCAGGCAACGTTGTGAAAGCGATGGCATCCGCGAAGACCGGATTCAAGAAAGTCATCGCGCTATTCTCGAAATCAACAACCAGGACCGATGCCGGTTCGAAGGAATCGCTGTTGAACGACTGGAATATTCTTGTCGAGAGGTTGGACGGAGAACTCCGCGCGACTGTCGAACGCGTTGAACGACTGACACCCACCATCATCGAGATTGTCGTGCGCGCTCCACGCGCAGCCCGGAAATTTGAGCCGGGGCAATTTTATCGCCTTCAAAATTACGAGAGTGACTCACTGACAATTGACGGCACATTGCTGATGATGGAAGGCATTGCCCTTACCGGCGCATGGGTGGACAAAGAACGGGGATTGGTCAGTCTCATTGCACTGGAGGTCGGTGCGAGTTCGAACCTTTGCAGCACTCTGAAACCAGGTCAGCGGGTCGTGTTGATGGGCCCTACAGGTTGTCCCACAGAAATCGAAGAGAATTCGACCGTCTTGCTGCTTGGCGGCGGACTCGGGAACGCTGTCCTGTTCTCTATCGCGAAAGCATACAAACAAAGAAACAGCAAAGTAATCTATTTCGCGGGTTACAAGAAGAAGCAGGATTTCTACAAACGCGAAGAAATTGAATCCGCAACAGACCTTGTCGTGTACAGTGTGGATGCAGGCGAGCTCATCGAAACGAGACGACCTCAGGACAAGACCTACAAAGGAAACATCATTGAAGCGATGATTGCCTACGGAAAGGGTGAGCTCGGTGACATTCCAATCCCCCTTGATGCCGCTCGCCGGGTTATTGCCATCGGGTCAGATCGAATGATGAACGCGGT
>CAZOIM010000159.1:7150-9516 GCA_964579855.1 uncultured Ignavibacteriaceae bacterium
ATATTTTCAAGAAACATTCGATCGAAAGAGTGTAAACCGGGTAGGATTCGGTTATTGGGTAATTCAGTAATCTAGTAATTGGTAGATCGATAGTGTTTTTTCGTCCAGACTCTCAAAGGCCCGTCAGGACACAATGAACAACAAGAAATCAGAGATTGAACGCAGCGAGTCACCATTTTGGAGCGGGAATCCGGATGCGAAGACTTTCGCGTCTCTCCAGGAATTAAGACTAACCAATGCCACCAATGTGCTCAATGAGCTTCTGTCAGTCAAGGGAACGCGAACGGTCAAGAACACTCTCACATTGTATGACGAAATCCTGATCTATCTCGATGCCGCCAATTCTCAGTCCTCGTTGATCGAGCAGGTTCATCCGGATGAATCGATGCGAACAACGGCTGAACAATTGACTCAAAAGGTATCTGCGTTTGCTACAGATATCAGTCTTAACCGTGGAGTCTACGATGCACTTTTTGCCATCGACGCGTCAGATGCTGACCCGGTGACTCATTATTATCTCAAGAGGACACTTCGCGACTTCCGGCTTGCCGGTGTTGACAAAGACGACGAGACCCGGAAGAGAATCAAGGCGCTCCGCGATGAACTGGTGGCGATTGGACAGGAGTTTTCCCGCAATATCCGCGAGGACAAGCGCACGGTGACGGCAACCTCCGCCACGGAACTTGAAGGTCTTCCCGCCGACTTCATTGCCCGCCATAAACCGAATCCGGATGGAACGATCACGCTGACGATCGATCATCCAGACTCCGTTCCGGTTCTCTCCTATGCGAAAAGCGAAGACCTGCGCAAACGGATGTATATGGAGTTCAACAATCGCGCGTATCCGAAGAATCTCTCCGTTCTCGACAAATTGATCTCAAAGCGTCACGAACTTGCCAACCTTCTTGGATTCAAGAATTGGGCGGACTTTGCCACAGCAGACAAAATGATTGAAAGCGGGAAGAATGCGTCCGACTTCATTGAAAAGATTGCCGATGCTTCAAGAACGAAAGGGGTTCACGATTATCAAATGCTTCTTCAACGGAAGCAGATAGATACCCCTCAGGCTGTTCAAGTGAATGCCTGGGAAGCAGGTTTCTTGTCCGAGACTGTCCGTAAATCCGAGTTTGGTTTTGATGCACAATCCGTCCGTCCATATTTTCCGTTCGAACGAGTCATGCCCGGTGTTCTGGATGTAACAAGCAGGTTATTTGGTATCACCTTCAAGAAATTGGAACGAGCAACTGCCTGGCATCCATCCGTGGAATGTTTCGAGATGTTCAAGGACGGAACGTTGGCGGGTCGATTCTTCCTCGATTTGCATCCGAGGAAGGACAAATACAATCACGCTGCGGAATTCGCGATCCAAAGCGGCGTTGCGGACAAACAGTTACCCGAGGCCGCCTTGATCTGCAATTTCCCGGGTGGCGTTGAAGGTGATCCAGGGTTGATGGAGCATAGTGACGTTGTCACGTTGTTCCACGAATTCGGTCATCTCTTGCATCATTTGCTCGGTGGTCGTCAACCGTGGGTGGGCGTGAGCGGAATTCAAACCGAATGGGATTTCGTGGAAGCACCGTCGCAAATGCTGGAGGAATGGGCATGGGATCCTGCAACTCTTGCGACTTTTGCGATGCATCATCAGACCAACGAGCCTATTCCAGCCGATCTCGTGCGCACGATGCGCAGGGCGAGTGAATTCGGAAAAGGGATGCAGGTTCGCACCCAGATGTCCTATGCCCGACTTTCACTTTCCTGTCACGATCGCGAGCCTCGTAACGTTGACACTGAAGAATTGACGAAGTCGATCTACGAACAGTACCGACCGTTCAAGTTCGTTGAAGGAACTCATTTCCAATGCGCCTTCGGTCATCTGACAGACTATTCGGCTGTCTATTACACGTATATGTGGTCGCTGGTCATCGCAAAAGATTTTTTCCGTCAATTCGATCGTAACAATCTCCTGGGAACAGGCACGTCAAGACGCTACCGGGATGCGATCCTTGTTCCCGGAGGTTCCAAGCCTGCCTCTCAACTCGTGAGGGATTTCCTTGGTCGGGACATCGACTTCAAAGGGTGGCAGGACTGGTTGAACGAGGGTGGTTGATTGCAGAGTCGGATTTACCGTACGACAAACAAGCGAGCCCAATTGTGAAACGGCTGCTACAATGTTCCAAATGATTTTCTTGTTTTTTCCTTCAATTCTTGGTATTTTATTCCCCGTTCACGAAGAGCCTGTTATTTAACAGTAACAGGCTTTTGTCATCTTTGACGCCACATTTTTCGATGTTGTAAAGTTCTTTGTCATGGTGGCCATAGTTCAGTTGGTTAGAACGCCAGGTTGTGGCCCTGGAGGTCGTGGGTTC
>CAZOIM010000160.1:0-1703 GCA_964579855.1 uncultured Ignavibacteriaceae bacterium
CTTTTCTTGTCGATTCAACGAATGCATGAAGAACGCGCTGTTGGTCTCTGTGGTCGGGAAGCCGAAAGAAATGGCCGCCAATCAGCTGAGTTTCGTGATATCCGGTTCTGCTGAACAAATTGGGGCTTCCGTAAATGATATTGTATTGCGGGTCGAGGATACAGTACATCTCGCTGATGTTCTCGACGAGGTTGCGATACTGCAACTGGCTTTCGCGCAACGCCAGTTCGATTTGCTTGCGCTCGGAAACTTCTGCTGTGAGCGCGTGTTCTTTTTGGGCGAGTTCCTCAAGTGATCTTCGCTGCGAGGCAATTCTGCGTCGCTGATTAAAGACCACGGAGACGACGAGCGCCCCACCTAGCGCCAAAAACACAATGGCGCCAAGTACCACGACACGAAGTATATTTATGTCTTCCGTAGAAGGCACAAATACCCTCCGGCAAATAGAAGATTTGCAACAATATTTGCGATAGACTGAGTTGACCAGGCCAAACGCATTATTTCCAACGAGGTATGGAGAATGGGTACATTGAGAGACGACCAGACGATGGTTCCGCCGAAATAGATAAGAGTACCTGACGATACCCAAAATTCAGGCATGTCAAGGACCGAAGATCCTTCTAGTCTTTCGATCCTAAGCAGCGTGTAGCTGGACACCAAGACCAGAAGAACTTCGGAGACAGGATATGCATAGGAAAAGGTGTCCGCCGGATTTGCCAACCAGAAACTGCCCATCAGCCATGAAGCAATATATATTGGGATAGAGTAGAGAATCAACTTTCTTACGGGCGACCTTTGATTCCAAGAATAAAACACAGACATAAGCAATGCGTACTCAACGGGAGTGAAATAATGGAAGATCCACCAATTGTTAATTCGTTTGCTCGCCAACCACACTTCGAGTAGTCCGGCCATCAGACAAAGCACGAAATACGCACCGAGGATTTTCATTCCTGGGTTCAGTCTCTTCCGTGTGTATGCAAACGCGAACACAACTACAATTTCAGAAAGCAAAGACAAATAGGGCAATATGAAAAGACTCAAACCTCCTCCTTAAGTTCGATCAGATGATTTACGACAATGGCTAATGTATTTAATTATTAGCAAAAATGCGGCAAGGAACAGTGCGTCCCTTGCCGCATTCCACGCTTATCATTATTTATTCAAAGGACCAAAAACGTAACACCAGGGCGGACAACCCCAAGACATCTGACCTACGATTCCAGAGACGAGATCGAATCCGTATTCGTCGACACCGACCAATACGAATGTTCGGCTACCGTCATTGTGCACGCCGTGATAGATGTGAATTCCGACGCATCCGTCCTGAGCAAGAATTTTGCGGTAGATGCCTGACCCAAAGAAGGCGCCTTTCAAATCGCCCTGCTCTATGGTGTCGCGGTAGTTTCTTGTAAGTTGGCTGGCTTCCGCGACAGTGACGTATTGGTTTTCTTGTCCGGTAAGGAGCTTTACAGACGGCTTTACCGGGACCATCTTCTTCCACGAATCCGAATTCAGTTGATTCGGACTGTGTGTCCAGTCAAAGGAGAGTCTAGCTTCTTGACCCAGAATCCCCTCGTAAATGTCATCGTTGTTGGTTCTGGCGCCCGTGAGAACCATCGTCGACTTCCCGTCGTCTTGCCGTGCATAGTAAATTCGAATTCCTACGCAGGTCCTTTGGTCCAGGATTTTTTCGACAATTC
>CAZOIM010000160.1:1803-3552 GCA_964579855.1 uncultured Ignavibacteriaceae bacterium
TTGCTAGTCGATAGTCGAGCGTGCAGATACGAGTGGCAAGAACCATCCACTCTAGTGCTGAATATCGGTTATTTCGACGAAAAAAAAATAAGTTTCTGTACGGATGGGGCGTCTACGTAGTTGTACGGATGGCGTCCGAGAACCAGCTCATCCTTCCTATTCTTGAGAAGGGTTTGTTTTATCTGCAACTTCCAGAGGAACGTTCGAGGGTTTTGTGAAGTGTGCTGCGTCTTGAAACGTCAAGAATATGCTGTGACGATGCCCTCGGAGGACTGGTAGAGTTGAGCAGGAACATGTACTTTGAAAGTTGGCCCGGAACCAAGCCTGCTTTCAACGAGGATGAATCCTTGGTGACTCTTGACGATCCCGGAGTGCCGTGGAAAGTCCTAATCCGGTACCCTTAGACTTCGTGGTGTAAAACGGCTCGAAGATTTTGTCAAGCTCGGTGGGAGGGTTTCCTTTACCGGTATCCGTTATCTGAAATTCGACAAAGACTTCGGGTCTTGCATCAGGATTCTTTTTCACAAATTGATCATCAACTACGTTATTCTCAGCTCTAACGCTCGATGTTCCCTCGTCAGGCATAGCATCCTTCGGGTTGACGCAAAGATCCATGAATACCTGATTCAACTGTGCTGAATCAGCGATGACGGGCCATTTCGAATGACAGAGATTTGGAATATGTAGTCATTATCCCTAATAGAACACTTCCTCCCCGACATTGGCAGGTCTCAAACGGAATGAAAATTCTTGTTATCAGTCTGTACCGTTTCCAATTTTGTTGTATTTTGATGTTTGTTCTATCGAGGATTACCAATGATGAAGCTGAATACGTGTTGATCCAAGTCGTACCAACTACCATAACTGATTTTGATCGATGATTTCTCTTGAACACATAATTCTCCAGTACGGCGAGAGAGTCCTCTTCAATGATGTCTCTTTTCTGATAGGGCCGCACGATCGCATAGGCCTCGTCGGATCCAACGGAAGCGGCAAGACCACTCTACTCAAGATTGCCTCAGGCCTACAGACTGCTGATTCCGGCAAGGTGGAAAAAGCGCGCTATGTTACAGCAGGGTATCTCCCCCAGGACGGCATTTCCGCCAAAGGGAAGAGTCTCTACAAAGAGGCTGAAACGGCTTTTGAGAACGTTCTCGCGCTTCAAAAAGAACTCGATGAAGCGCATGAACTTCTTGCCTCCCTCGATCCTTCCGATCCAGTGTACAATGAGACCATTGAGATCCTCGGCGAACTCCAGCATAAACTTGAGGACCTTGACGTTTACAGAATGAAAGGTAAAATCGAGAGAGTTCTCATGGGCCTGGGTTTTTCGGTCTCCGACTTTCAGCGCCAAACCGAGGAATTCAGCGGGGGCTGGCAAATGAGGATTGCGCTTGCCAAACTACTTTTGCAGGAACCCTCTTTGCTGCTGCTGGACGAACCGACCAACCATTTGGATCTTGATACGCTTCAATGGCTTGAAGAATATTTGCGACAGTACAATGGAGCGATCGTTCTTGTTTCGCACGACCGGGCTTTCCTGGACAATCTGTGCAGGCGAACCTTTGCGTTGTCGCGTGGCGAACTGCATGAGTATTCAGGGAATTATTCGTTCTACGAGCGGGAAAAAGAAGTCCGAAAAGCGCTCTTGCTGAATGCTCAGAAGAATCAACAACAACAATTGAAACAAACGCAGCAGTTCATTGAACGGTTCCGGTACAAGGCCAGCAAGGCCCGTCAAGTTCAGAG
>CAZOIM010000160.1:3652-9438 GCA_964579855.1 uncultured Ignavibacteriaceae bacterium
GTTGTGGGATACAATGTGTCCGTAGCATATTTCGCGCAAGACCAGGCGGAAGAACTTGATTCCACCAAAGAAGTCATCGAAATCCTCGATGAGGTGGCCACCGGTGAGGTACGGAGGAAACTCCGCACAATCCTCGGATCATTTTTGTTTCAGGGAGATGATGTGTTCAAGGAGGTAGCCGTTCTCTCGGGGGGTGAGAAGAGCCGCGTGGCGCTGGCCAAGATGCTTCTCCAACCTTCCAACTTCCTTATTATGGACGAGCCGACCAATCACCTTGACATGAGATCCAAAAAAGTCCTGCAGGAGGCTCTTCAGAATTTCGAGGGAACGTATTTGATCGTTTCTCACGACCGTTCGTTTCTCGATCCCATTGTCAATAAAGTTCTGGAATTTAGTCACGGACAGATCAAGACGTATCTTGGGTCCATCGGGGATTATCTATCGAAGAAAAAGATGGAAAAAGAGGCTTTAGTTCGATCCAATCAACCCACAACATCGGCTGAAATAAAGAAATCTGAGACACACCCGATGCAATCTCGTTCGGGGTCAAAACACATGAAGCAGGCAGAAGGAAACCGTCAGAAGGAGCAGAACAAAAAACTTCAGCCGTTGAAGAAACAAGTCGAAATGATCGAAAAGGAAATTCAAGCCCTTGAGGGACGGAAAGAAAACCTTGAAATGACCCTCGCCGATCCCGACCTCTACAAACGAGGCCACGATGCCAAGTCGGCATCGGACGAATACAAAGAGGTGCAGAGGATGCTTGAGGAGAAATACACCGAATGGAGTATCTTGTCTGACAAGATTGCGAGGATCGAAAAATCCGGCCAGGCTTCCTGAGAATTCTAGATCTTCATGGAAAACGCAAACGTGGGAATTTTGTGTATGACGAGGAACGAGAAGCTGTTGTCTGGAATCCCTTCCGAGCCCCATTGGCGACGGTACATCCACGTTCCCACAATTGTTCCCACAGCTGCACCAACCGCCACGTCTGAGAGATAGTGCTTTTCGTCGTGCATCCTTGAATATCCTACGTACGTTGCTCCCGCATACAGGGCAATACTCGAACCGATTTTAAGAGTTGATCGCAACGCATCATTGGACCTTGTCGGTTCCCATCGGTCATACCAATCACTGAGTTCCAACGATAGGTACGATGCGGCGCAAAATCCCGTGGAGCTGTGTCCACTGAAAAAGCTCTGGCTGTCGCTTCCATCCGGGCGTATCCGGTAGACGACGTTCTTCGCCAGCAAGGCGAGACTGTACGTATAAACGATCGATTTGTAGAACCAGAAGGTTCGTTGATAGTCTTCCCGTGTCACATCCCTTCCTGTGAGATCAGAACCGATATTGACGAGCAATCGAATACTGAAGAATGCCGCTGAACCCGCTTCATCGAAGCGATTGACGATCGTTTGCGAACCGTGGACGCCAACGTGAGGCTGGAAGTTCTGGTCAAACGCCCAGGGTGGCAACTTGAATGGTTTGCCTGCAGCATCTGACCGCAGGAAAATGAGTTCGGCAACATCCAGTGCCGCGATTGGAGCATCCTGCCATTCGAGAGCACGAACACCGCCGTAGTACATCTTTGAAAAGAATCCCGTCTTGACAGACGACGTATCGCGTGTCTGCCCTTCAAGAGGTAGAACGCATACAAAAGCGGCGAGAAGGATGATGAGGGTTCTGACCGTTGACATTTTATGAACATTCATCAAAGAGATTCAAAAAGTCAAGAGCGAAATCCGAGTTCTGAGAATCGAACAATACACAATCAATCCATGCATTCCGTGCAGTATTGATCGACTTCTGCTGAAGACGCTGTGGAGCGCTACCTTGTGCCTGACAGTTCAAAGGTAACGAACACCTTCCGAGTCCCTTTCATTGAATATTCGAGTTCTTTTTCGATTGCTATTCCACGATGCTCTGCGTAAATTTTTTGTGTTGTTCCACGAAGTTGCCAGTTTAATTTCCCATCGACCATGAGTACATCCGAGCTTATTTCCGCAACCGTCGAAGCCTTCAAGACACAATTTGGAATCCCCCCCGTGCATGTCGCTTCTGCACCAGGACGCGTCAACCTCATTGGAGAACACACGGACTATAACAACGGCTATGTTTTTCCAGTCGCCATCAACAGACGAACAATCGTTGCGGCCTCCTTGCGGAATGACGAAAAGATCCGCATGCACACACACAATTTCAATTCGTCCGTCGAAATTGACCTCGCAAGCCTTCAACGAACAAAGGAGAAATCGTGGTCCAACTATATCAAAGGCGTTGCTTCGGTTCTGCTGGAAAATGGCACCGAACTTCAAGGTGCTGATATCCTGATCAACAGCGATATACCGAACGGCGCCGGGTTGAGCTCGTCCGCGGCTCTTGAAATGGCCACCGCGTACGCTCTTCTCGCACTCAACAACATCACGATGCCCCCCCTCGACATAATCAATGTTTGCCACAATGCCGAATTCGAGTTTGTTGGTGTCCATTGTGGAATTATGGACCAGTTTATCTCCTGCATGGGGAAAAAGGATCATGCGTTGTTCCTTGATTGCGAGTCGCTCAAGTACGAACATGTACGGATTCCGGCAGGGTGCAGTCTTATCGTATGCGACACGAAGGTCAAACGCAAGCTTGCTTCATCCGAGTATAATATTCGTCGCCAGCAATGCTCGGAAGGCGCACATTTGCTTTCGTATGTCGTGCCTTCGGTCAAAACTCTTCGTGACATTTCTGTTAAACAATTTGAGCAACACAAAGGCAAGTTGGGCGACATCATCCTGAAGCGCTGCCGTCACGTCATCTACGAAAACGAACGTGTCCAGCATTCTGTTGCCGCTCTGAAAAGGAACGATCTTCCAGAATTTGGAAAGCTCATGTATCAGTCGCACATGAGTTTAAAAAATGATTACGAAGTGAGCTGTGCGGAACTCGACGCCGTTGTTGACATCTGTGCAGAAGTCGACGGTGTTTATGGAGCCAGAATGACGGGCGCAGGCTTTGGCGGCGCAGCAATATGCCTGGTGGACAAACAGCAAGCTGAAGAAGTCGTCAAAAGACTCGCAAGAGAATACCCGCAAAAAACAGGTCACGCACCGGCAATTCAGGTGTGCACGGTGGAAGATGGTGCACGAGTAGAACGTTGTGCTTGAAAACTAAACGATGGAAGATGCCGCTTATTTGGTTGAAAGAATGGCGATAACCAATGCCACGACGAACTTGGGTTCGACCTCATCTCTTATTGCCTGCAGTAAACTTACTTTCCGTTCTCTTCGTTCCGCTGTTCGTTCAATCCAACGTCTTCGAACAGGTTGATTGGGAATAGCTCTGGATGGAATATGTTTCTACGATTTCGTGGATTCTGTCTCTCATCATTATGAATGTCTCACTCTTCAGTTTAAGATAATGGGAGCGGGCAAGAACTCGATTAAATACCACTTCGATGACAACGATCAAAGGAATTGGTTATGAAAATCAAGCGTATCGCACTTAGTACTGGCGGCGGTGACGCACCCGGATTGAATGCTGTCATACGCGCTGCTGTGCACTCCGCATTGAATCGCGGATGGGAGTGTATCGGCATTCGCGACGGGTTCAATGGTCTGCTATTCCCAGAACGATATTCCGACGGTGGGTCGATTCCGTTAACGTCCAGTTCCATTCGCGGAATCACGCACCTGGGAGGGACAATCATTGGCACGACGAATAGGGGTAATCCAATGAAGATGCCTACCCAACGTGATGATGGGACATGGTACGAAAAGGACCGTACTGACGACCTCGTTCAGTTGTTGAAGAGACAGAATATTGATGCGCTTATTTCGATCGGCGGCGATGGGTCGCTCACGATTGCCCACGCTTTGTACAAGAAAGGCATGTGTGTTGTTGGGGTCCCAAAGACGATCGACAATGATTTGGATAAGACGGTCATTACCTTCGGTTTTGACACAGCAGTTTCCTTTGCCACGGATTGTGTTGACCGACTACATTCAACCGCAGAGGCGCATCAACGAGTCATGGTTGTGGAGGTGATGGGACGGTACGCGGGGTGGATTGCGTTGAACACTGGTGTTTCCGGTACGGCAGATGTCATTTTGATTCCAGAGATTCCCTATGACATAGAACGCGTTGCCGAGAAGATTCGACAGCGAGAGGCAAAGGGACGTCACTTTTCCATTGTCGTCGTTGCTGAAGGAGCGAAACCAAAAGGAGGAACGCATTCCGTCATCGCCAAAGAACTTGGTCGTGCCGATCGTCTCGGAGGTGCCGGTGAAACCGTTGCGAAGGAACTCCAGGAGAAGACGGGCAAAGAGACGCGTACTGTTGTCCTTGGTCATTTGTTGCGCGGCGGATCTCCTACAACATTTGATCGTCTGATCGCACTACGATTCGGCGCAGCGGCCGTGAGAGCGCTGGATGAAGGGCAAAATGGAATCATGGTAGCCTTGGATCCTCCAACGGTCCGGTACGTCCCGCTTGAACAGGCAACGAATCGGATGAAGACCGTCCCCTTGGATTGTGATACAATTCTTACCGCCAGAGATTTGGGGATAAGCTTCGGAGATTGAACATGGAAGTCAATTTATGAAACAACTCACGATTCTTCTCCAGTTCATCATCATCGTCAACAGCGTCTCTCAACCTTCCACTGTCGCGGCATTCAAGCTTGAGTCAAACGATCTTGAGCTTCATCGCCTTGCTCAACCGGGCTCATATTTTGACAAAGTGGGAAGGAAGTTCGCCATCCTTGGATATGAAAGCGGATCATTTGAGGCATGGGCTTATCCGTTGAAACTGTTCCGCAATTTTGAATTCTCATTCTACATTGGAAGTTCGACTGAACCAATTCGTGGAAAAGACATTGTCAGAGATGTTTCTGTCACCCCCGAAGCCACTACACTCACTTTCACGTACCAGTCATTTACCATCAGAGCGATCTACATAACACCAGTAAACGAGCCGGGAGCGATTATTTTGCTTGATGTCAATTCAACCGAGCCGCTCACAATAGTATCGAGTTTCCTCCCCGTGCTTCAGCCAATGTGGCCCGCAGGAATAGGTGGACAGTATGCCTATTGGGATGATGTAACGAAAGCGTATTTGATTTCCGAACCGACCCGAAAGAATCATGGCTACGTCGGTTCTCCGGCAGCCACCGGGATGTCGTACACTCCTGCACATATGTTGTCCGACTATCCCAACCAGTTCAAGATTGTCGTTGAACATCCGGATTCCCTGAAAGGCCGATTCATTCCAATAGTCATGGCGGGCGGAAAAGGCTCGCGCGACTCTGTGAAAGCAGTCTACCAGAAACTGTTGCACGACCCAGAGTCCTATTATCGAAAGAACGTGGAATACTTCAAGAATCTTCGTGCAAACACCTTGCGCATAGAATCGCCTAATAGTGAAATCAATCTCGCATTCGAGTGGGCCAAAGTATCATACGACAACTTGTTCGTCGACAACCCGGATCTTGGTTTTGGCATGGTTGCGGGTCTTGGTCCATCGGGAACCGGAGGGAGACCGGGCTTTGGCTGGTTCTTCGGAGGCGACGCATTCGTCAATTCGTTCAGCCTGGACGCCTACGGTGCTTATCAAAGCGTAAAGGATGCTTTGACATTTACACAGAAATGGCAGCGCGACGACGGAAAAATGGCACACGAGCTTTCGCAGGCCGCTGGTTACGTTAATTGGTGGAAGGACTATCCGTACGGTTATATTCACGGCGATACTTCACCATTCTACATTTGTGCGATGTACGACTACTTTAAGGCGACGGCAGACAC
>CAZOIM010000161.1:0-5356 GCA_964579855.1 uncultured Ignavibacteriaceae bacterium
TCCACGCCGATAAAATTGTCTTCGATCAGGGTCCGGTTCGAGAACTGTCCAATTTCCAGCCCGTTTGACTGGTTACCGGAAAGAACATTCTTCCGCACCACGTTATCGTTGCCCAAAACGTAGAGGCCGTCATATTTGTTAGGAGAGGCAGTCGTTCCATCGTGAGTCCCGCAGAAATTGTTGATGATGCTGGTGTGATTGGCGTTGGTGATGTCGATACCGTCCTGCTTGTTCCCGTACGCATAATTTCTATCCGCGTCATCATCGCTGCCGACAGATGTTCCGTTCGCATTGATATTGAGTCCGATGAGATTCAATGTGAATTCGTTTTTCTTTACTACCGAATTCACGGCTCCCGCGGTAAGACCAAGCCCTACGAGCGACCAGGACTTGAACGCCATATTCGTGACGGTGGACGTGCCGGAGAGGCTAAGTCCGATTTGCGCGCTCGTAGCGGACCCATCGAGTATGACCTTGCCGGATGTGACTGTTCCATCAATGGTGAGTGCTGCGGTGACACCCGGGAGCGAAGTAAGTGGCTGAATGACAGTAATCCCCGGAGCGAACATAATTGTCTGTGAACCGCCAAGCTTGTTTGCGTTTTGAATCGCCGAACGCAATGTAGCCGGAGAATAGACTCCATCGTTGAGATTATTATCCGCAACGTCGCTCGGATCCGACACAACGAAAACCGCCGTTGTCTTCGATGGCCCGTCGTGACCCGAGTTCATTGATGACGGGAGTTTCGCTGAACGTGAAATCCCATTTCGTACGCTCAAGGGTATATCGTCGAAAGACTTGTAAGCGCCCTCCGGCGTCCGGACGACAAGAGAATGACCATCGGTTTCAATAATGTCGAAGCGATCTCCAATCGCCGGCGGCTGCGGAACCGGGACAACAACCGGATTTTGTTGCCCGCTTCGGGCTGCCAAATTGGCTGATTTCGCACGGGGTGTCCGAAACCGCGCATGCTGAGGGAAAGCAGAATTCACGAGCATCAACATCGTCGCGACAACCATAAAAAGACGTTTCATGAGCACCTCTTGTGAATTGATTGGATTTTTTTCCAAAAGGAAATCCAGGATCTATTTGAGCAGCACAAGTTTTTTGACTGCAACCGATTCTCCTGCGGTCAGACGACAAAAGTAGATCCCACTGGACAATTTTGAAGCGTCGAACGTGACCTGATGAAACCCCGCCTCAAGTTCACCGTTCGCGAGCGTGGCGACCTCTTTCCCGAGCACGTCAAAGACTTTGAACGATACAAATTCCCTTTCCGGAGTTGCGAAGTCGATTCTCGTGGATGGGTTGAATGGGTTGGGATAGTTTTGACGAAGCGCAAAAAGCACGGGAACCTCACTTCGATTGTCTGTGACTCCTGTGGAAATCTCCGACAAAGGCCGTCGCCAGACAAGGCCCCCGGCGGTACCCGCAACGAGATTGGTCCCAATGATGGCAAGAGAATGGACTTCAGTGTTTGTCAACCCCGTGTTGACCGCGGTCCAGCTTGTTCCGTTGTTTTTGGACAGGAAGACGCCCCCACCGGTGCCTGCAAGAAGGTTCGTTCCGCTGACAGCGAGCGCATTGACGGTCGTGTTTGTCAATCCCGAACTGACAGCAGTCCATTTGGTCCCATTGTTGGTGGAAAGAAAAACGCCGCCACCGGTGCCCGCAAAGAGATTCGCTCCGCTGACAGCAAAAGAGTAGATCAACTGGTTCGTTATCCCTGAGTCGACTGCATTCCAGCTTGTCCCGTTGTTCGTGGATAAAAAGACGCCGCCGCCGGTTCCCGCAAAAAGATTCGTCCCGCTCACGCCAAAAGAAAAGATCAACAGGTTTGTCAGCCCTGAGTCGACTGAAGACCAACTCTTACCGCTGTCCGCTGAAATAAAGACACCGCCGTAACGAGTGCCCGCAAAGACATTGGTCCCGACAAGTGCGAGGGCGTTGACGCCATTGTTCGTGAGCCCTGAATTGACTGCAGTCCAGTTTGTCCCGCTGTTGGTGGAGTGAAAGACGCCGGATCCAAATGTGCCTGCAAAGAGATTCGTCCCGCTCCCTGTGAGAGCAAAGACTCCCGTCTCCGCGAGCCCTGAATTAACCGTAGTCCAGCTTGTTCCGCTGTTTGTGGACAGAAAGACGCCGCCGCCGTTAATGCCGGCAAAGAGATTCGTTCCGCCAACGGCAATGGCATAGACATTACCGCCGGAGGTTCCGCTGGTCTGCACCCATTGGGCAAGCAACGAATTCGTCCCGCAGAAAGGTGCAACGATCAGCAATAGAAATATGAGAACTTTCTTCATGGGCGTTTCTCCTTGTATGTTATTGTGAAGGACAATTGCGGCAATTCTTTCCTCATTGAACCAACCGTGGGCAGTCACGATGCCTGAAGTATATCAATCGGTCCATAATGTTCACCTTGGATTAATGGCTGTGAGCCCCAGTGTTCTGCCGGGTGCAGTGCCAGCGTAGGGTTCTCTTACATAGTCCGTTCCGACTTGAAAAACTTTCAGCATCAAATTCCTGCCAGGTGAGCAAAGTCACGCTTCTTTGCTTGATCCTCCGACGGAAAATCGTTTATATTGACGGAAATCAAGGAACCGACCTCAAGAAACCCGTGTTCGGATGCACATGAGATTCTCCATCACATCAGCCCTTGTTCTATCGATTCTCTCTTCTCGCGCGGCGCTAAGCCAGAATCTGTCTCGGGTCGAGCCGGACACTGCACTGGCGCGAGCACTGTATGAGCGTGGGGCTGATTTACAGAAGGTGGCGAAGTATGATTCTGCCATCATCCTCTTCGATAAATCAGCATTGCTTTTTTCCGGTGCAAGGACCACGGGCAGTTGGATTCGCTGCCTGGTCGCAAAGGCGCAATGCTTGCAGCTAAAAGGAAACTACGACAAAGCCCTCGACGTCCTGAAAATTGGTTCAGAGGCAGAGCGAAGGTTGTTGACGGATGCACCCGTCATTGCCGCACAACGTTTTGTCCTGATCGGTACCTGTTACCGGCGTCTCGGAAAATTCGACAGCGCGTTCGTTGCCGCAGGCAACGCCGCAGACCTGAGCCGAAGCACGACGTCCTCCGATCGCCATCTTCAATGGGATATCAACACCCTCTTTGCCGGTACCTATTTCGATCTCGGTGAGCACGACAGCGCCCTAGTCTTTGATGAGCGTGCACTGAAACTGTTGGAAGTATCCCGCAAAGAAGATCAGGAAGACTTGAGCGGGACCTATGGTAACATTGGGGAAATTTATGAATCGCGCGGCGACTATCAGAAAGCATTGGACTATTTTGAGCGATCGCTCGACGCTCGTCGAACCATCCAGGGCGAGAAGAACCCCGAGGTTGCCATCGCATACAATAACATCGCCGCAATCTACATGCGGCAAGGAGACTATGACCTGTCGGTCGAATACTACCAGAAATCGCTTTCAATCATGAACGAGATTCTTGAGAGCGACAACCCATCGTTCGGGTTCCGCTACAACAACATCGCAATGGCATATCGGAGCAGGGGAGAATTCGAAAAAGCGCTTGAGGCCGGCACCAGGGCAAAGACGATCTTCGTGAAGAGACTTGGGGCGAAGCACCCAAACGTGGGGGGCGTGGTGAACAACATAGGCCGAACCTATTCGGATATGAAGCAATACAATCGTGCGCTCGAGGCGTACCAGGAGGCCCTGGCAATCTGGGAACCGAAGCTGGGTGCCAAACATCCCTATGTGATGCAGAGTTATTTCAATATCGGAGAAGCTTACGGAAACCTTGGGAACCTCGATAGCGCAGCTCGGTGGCTGCAGCGGTCCTTAAGTACTCGTCGAGAGATACTCGGCGAAAAGAACGTCAAGGTTGCCCAATCGTACAGCGGACTGGCGGTCGTGGCTGCGAAGAACGGTGAACTGGATGCGTCGCTTGAGTACTACCAAAAAGCGATGATCGCACTGGTCGACGACTTCAACGACAGCGTGATTACTGCCAACCCTGTGACGTTGAAAAGTGCATCGGACCTGGATCTCCTTGCGTCGCTCTGCGGCAAAGCCGAGGTTCTGGAGAGACGTGCGAGCGGTGAGACGGCAATGAACGACCTGAAGGCAGGCCTCAGGACGTTTGAACGGGCCTCGGAACTTGTCGAAGGCATCCGTCACAGTCTGGCCGCAGAAGGATCAAAAATACAGCTGGAAGCCCTCGCGTTCAACGTGAACGAAGGTGCCATCCGTCTTGCACTCAGGTTGCTGGAACGCACGTACGACCAGGAATATGCAGCAGTAGCGTTCTCCTTCGCGGAACGGAGTAAGGCCGGTATTCTCTGGGATGCCATCACTGATTCGAAAGCGAAGCACTTTTCGGGAATTCCCGACAGCCTGTTGGAACGCGAATCGGCACTTAAGATCGATCTCGCATATGATGAGACGCAACTCCGAAAGGAAAAAGAAAAGCGAAATCGTGCTGACAAGGCAAAGATCGACCGATGGCAAAACGCCCTCTTCGATGCGCGGCAGAGTTACACGGAACTCATTGGGAAATTTGAAAGAGAGTTTCCTGCCTACCATGCGTTGAAGCAGGAGACAAGCCTTGCTTCTCTCAGCGATGTTCAACAGAAAGTCCTGGACAACAAATCCGTTCTGTTGGAATACGTTGCCGGAGACACGACGGTCACCATCCTGGCCGTGACACGAAGGCATTGCCTCATCAAGGTGGTAGAACTTCACGGATCGCTCGCATCGATGGTCCGGCGATTCCGTCACGCAGTGCAGAATATCGAGGATGCCGAATATGTCGACCTCGCGACAACTCTCTATCAGCGGCTGGTTGCTCCAGTGCTTGCCGAATTGAGAGGCAAACGAAAGATCTATGTCATTCCGGATGGGATACTGAACTATCTCCCGTTCGAGGCGTTGCTCACAGCGCCAGTTCATCCGTCCACGGTTGTTGATTTCTCGAACCTCCCCTATCTTCTCAGACAATTCGAGATCAGTTATCAGCTCTCTGCGCAGCTTCTCGTTCAAGGGACAAAAAAAACCGGTTCGGGTGCTTTCGTTGGGCTGGCTCCTGTCTTTGTCGACAAGCCGTCGCATGCCAGACCACTGTACACAGCGGCCGTGAAATCTGCAGTTCCATCGACATCAGAGCAAGGGCCTGTGTTGAGGTCGATCACCGTGAATGGTGAGCGCTTCACCGAATTGAAGGAATCAGAGACCGAGGTGAAGGATATTCTCGGCCTGTTCCAAGCACACCATCGGTCCGGCAAAGTATTTCTTCACGAAGCAGCTCAGGAAATGGAGATCAAATCGGCAGACATGCAAAATTACCGATTTGTTCATATTGCCAGTCACGGCCTGATGAATGAAG
>CAZOIM010000161.1:5456-9425 GCA_964579855.1 uncultured Ignavibacteriaceae bacterium
GACATGCAAAATTACCGATTTGTTCATATTGCCAGTCACGGCCTGATGAATGAAGAAGACCCTGAACTATCCGGCATCGTCTTCGCTGCCCCTGACACCGGCACGAAGGAAGATGGCGTGCTCTATTCGGGCGAAATCTACAACCTCCGGTTGAATGCGGACCTTGTCGTACTGAGTGCCTGCGAAAGTGGATTGGGAGCGATTGCAAAAGGGGAGGGAATGCTCGGCTTGACACGGGGATTTTTGTATGCAGGCGCGCGGAACGTCGTTGTATCACTCTGGCAGGTCGGCGATAAATCAACGGCCAACCTCATGGTGCAATTCTACCGCAACATCCTTGATGGCCGGCAGTACTCATCGGCGCTTCGCACGGCCAAGCTCGCCTTGATTACCGGTAAGACCTACGCTCATCCTCTTGAATGGAGCCCCTTCGTCCTGACCGGACGGTGAAATCCTCAATCAAGAAGGACGGCGCGCAATAACAAACTTGCCCACCTTCTCGAGATTTCCATTGACTTCAAGCTTGGCATAATAGAGCCCCTGGCTGAGGGCGGTATCGACAGTCACGGTTGAAGACCCCGTTGTTTTTCTGAATTTTTCGGAGTTCAGGTTGTCAATGATTGTCAGACTATAGGAAACGCCGGCTTTTCCCCCTTCCCACCGGAATGTGAACGGCATCGAAATCGTATCGCCAACGCTGGGATCGACGAACCGAATCCCCGATACTGAGCGTACAGTCCTTCCGACAAAACTCTCAAGCGTAGGATTCTGAGCAAACCGCTCTGGGTCCGGAGTCTCGAGTGCGAGCGAATTGTTCGCAGGCAACGAAGAGACCGATCCTCTTCCTGCGCGATTCCAATAATAGACAACAGAGACTCCAACCACGATGAGAATCACTGCGGCGATGGAATAGCGAACAAAGGTTGTAGAAAGCCGGAGGACGTTTGCGTTCACAACCTCGGAGGTGTCGTTCTCGACTTCATCCACCTCCCGCAATTTTTTTGAGCACGAAGAACACGAATCAAGATGATTCTTAAGAAATCGTTTTTCCTTTTCGCTCAACTCATTATTGAAGTTTCGATACAGCGAAATTGCCGCGTACGTCAGGTGTACGCCGCTGGAATCGAGGAACCTTGAGTATTCTGCGATAAACACATTTTCGTTTGGTGCCATGTCTGCTTAGATCCGGATTATGTCCCTAGAGAGTAGTTCGTTGACTGTTACAAAACTTTCCTCAAAATCTTCCCATTTTAGACAAAACGTTCGATCGCTTTATAGGTGTAGCCAAGATTCTTCAGGAATTCCGCCAATCTGATCCGGAGTCTTCGAATGCTTGTATCAAGTGTATTCAAATTGAGCTCGAGGAGCCGGGCAATTTCTGACCTCTCAGTTTCATCGATCAGGAGATTCAGAAGTCTCAAGTCTCTTGCGTTGAGCTCGGCTTTGAAAAGGTTTACATAGGAGAGGAGCTCCATTCCCTCAAGAATGGTCAGATTGTCGGGGTCATTCGCCGCAGCGACGTCGCCCTCAGTACTTTGATCCTCGTTATGATGGTCGATCGGGGATTCGGCTGCAATCGCCTTGACTCGTATGGATTTGTCCAGAAGCGACCAACAGTGGAGCTTGATCGCGCGCATAACGTAGTGTTCGATGTTTTGTACCAGGTTGAAGTCCGTTCTGGCGAACGAAACATAGATTTCGTGGACGACATCGTTGATATCGACCACATTTGCTTTTGCCAAAACGTCGGAGTACTTGGTAAAGAACCGTCGGATCACTGCATACCCTGCGGTTCCCTGAGTAAGATAGTTTTGATGGAGGGCGTGAGTATCCACGTGGGCAAACTCTCAATAAATCACAGAATGCCCTAATGTATTGTACTCTCGAGGGAGTTGCAAGGGTGGCTACCAGAAGGGCCGGCGTCTTCGGATTCGAATCTGGCAATCAATAAAGAAGCTCCGGATGGCTCCGGGCCCGGTTTGATCCAACGCGGAGATGTCAGATTGAGGAAGAAGGGCTGTCACTCAAACCAACTTCCGGTCTCTGCAATACCGTCGTACCGCCTCTTCCACGGTTGGAAAATCCGAAAACAACTCCTGTTGAAGTTTTGTGTTCTTGCTTGTATAGACTCCGGTTTTAATCCATTTGATCATCGCGTTCATGTCCTTGACGCTCTCCTTGAACAAGCCAACGAGAGGCAATACGACATTTACCGCAAGAGCCGGGAACGCAGGCTTTGCCACCACCTTTTTCCCGAGGACTTTCGAAAATGCTGCGGCGAGATCTTCGCCCGTCACCGGCTGATCCCAGCCAACATCCACCGTCTGGCCCAAAGCACTTGCCGGCAGATTGATGGCCGCCATGGCGGCATAGCGCGCCAGGTCGGGAGTGTAAATCATTCCCAACGGTACCCCGGGAACAAACGCTGGAAATATTCCCTTCTCCACCTTCGGTAAGACAAAATCTCTTGCCTGATCAAGAAAAGCTCCGGGGCGAAGAGCAATAAAGGATTGGCCTATCTCTCTCAGGTGTTTTTCCACAAGATGCTTGTGATAAAAATGAGGAACCTCTGGCGCTTTGTCACACTCCAGGATAGATATGAGCACAAATCGCGGTATGTTTGCTGCTTTCGCCGCGTTGGTAAGATTCCGATACCCCTCGGTGTCTGTTTTAGGGTTGTCACCTTTGGTATGTCCTGTGTAACCCGCGGCGCAGGCTACGACCGCATCCGCTTTCGGGGTTTTGGAAAGCGCGATGTTCAGCGATTCGGGGTCCATCATGTCCCCTGTTACAAAGTCAGTTACACCAAGCTTTTCAAGGTTCGTTCTGTTGCTCGTTGCTCTAACGACTGCCCGCACTTGTGAACCCCGGGCAATGACTTCTTTTGCTATTTTCAATCCAAGGGCACCGGTTGCCCCGACTATTGTGACGATTTTGTTGGCCATGTCTGTTTTCTTTGGGTTGTGATATTCTTGGCGTAAACTTATTCAAATCTTTCGTTTGGATCAACGTTGCTGTAATTCACACCCGTCACTTCTTTTTGGGTTGCTTCACTTCGACGAGGATTGCCTTCATTTCGGTCGTGCCGACATTCTCACCTGTGTGCGTTATTGCGTCACGCCAAAGGACATCACCTGTCTGATAGTCAATCTCTTTGGAAGTGCCGTCTGGCGTGGTGGATTTGAACTTGCTGCCTTGAATAACATAGATCAGACAAGCAGCATGGGAATGCATAGCTTCCTTTTCGCCGGGCTTGCTCGAGTATTCGAGAACCCGCACTTTATCGTTGTTCAGACGCTCTTTGAACGCCTTTGGAGCAACTTTTACCGGGTCTTGGGCAAATGTCGTCGCCGTCGCAAAGAATAACGCGACGGTAAACAGAAGAAAGATATTGATGGCTTTCATGGTAACCCTCCTTTGGTGGTATGAGGTTTAGTTAATTGCATGAATTCGTAATACTCGATCAATATCAAGATCAAGGCCTTGTGAAGATTACCTGACGAGATATCGTCATCGCAGCATTCCTACTATTTCAATAACACCATCTTCATCATCAGCCGTTTCCCGCCGAACTCGAGTCTCGAGAAATAGACCCCAGACGCAAACCTGGTTGCATCAAAGACCACGCGCTGGAAAAAGCCCGACTTGACATCACCCTCAAACAATGTTACAACATCCTGACCAAGCATATTGAAGACTTTCAAAACGGCGCGTCCATCCTCGGGTACAGTGAATTGGATTTCTGTCGTCGGGTTGAACGGGTTGGGGTAATTTTGATTCAACGCAAAGACTTTAGGGGCGAGGCCGATCTCGACTTCAGTCGTCTGCGTGTATTTGAATGACCCATCGGTATTAATCTGTTTGATGCGGTAGGCATATCGGCCGGGAGACAGATTCTGGTCGGTGTAGGAATAGTCCCGATGCGCGTTGCTGGTTCCTGCTCCTGTAACAAAGCCTACCTTCTCCCAA
>CAZOIM010000162.1:0-9342 GCA_964579855.1 uncultured Ignavibacteriaceae bacterium
CTTTGTCAGTCTTTTTACGTGTCCAATGTTGATGACACTCCAGATGCTGGTAGGCTTGCGTGGCGTGAACCGGATTGTCCATCTCTTGGCGTCGAGACTCTTGCGTACCGCGTCGATCCAACCGTAACAGAGTGCTTCGTCCAACGCCTCGGCGTAGGTTATACCTTTCTTTCCGGCTGAGGCCTTGTAGAACCCGACCCATAGTTCCGGGGCCAGTGCGTGATTCCTGGCAAGCCAGGTACGAAATTCTACAGGGGACCTAAAGAAATGTGGTTTCATTCTCATTTGAAGTGAACGAAAAGAAAGTGCAAATGCAAGGCGAGATTCCTTTGGGCGAACGAAAGCTCGAGTGATTCGAAAGGAGCGACATCAAGCCAAAAAGAGTGTTCACAAGTCAGGAGAATGAAATGAAGTTCGGCGGAAAATATATACTTCTTCGGATTCTTTTGAGAGGATCGATTGAGGATACCGAAAATGCAGTACAAAAAAATGCCCGCGAAGAGAACATTACTTCGCGGGCAATACATGTTCAATGACGATTTACCAGATTTTCACCAACAAATTGTCGGAACGCCACATTGCATCGCCTGGCTTGACTCCGAACGTTGTATAGAACTCCGGCATATCTGCCAGAGGACCTATGACGCGGAATTTCGCAGGTGAGTGAACATCGCTCCTGACCTGGCTCGCAATGGTCTCCGGTCGTTCATTCACCATCCATGCGAGTGCGTAACCGAGGAAGTATCTTTTCGCAGGACTCAAGCCTGCGATCGGAGCGTTTTGCTTGAACTGATTTGTTTGCTTGAAAGCATCGTAACCCATCATAATACCGCCAAGGTCGGCGATGTTTTCACCCTGCGTTAAATCGCCGTTGATATGAAGGCTGTCCACGGCAATGTAGCCATCATACTGCTGAACGATCATCTTCGTCTTGGAGTAGAACTTCGCGCTGTCCTCCGTTGTCCACCAGTTGTTTAAATTGCCAAGTTCATCGTACTTGCTTCCCTGATCGTCAAATCCGTGAGTGATTTCGTGACCGAACGTCGAACCGCCAATGACGGAATAGAGAATAGCGTCATCTGCAAGTGAGTGCTCAAAGCCCGGGATGATGATATTGCAACCGGGGACGACTATTTCATTGTTTGAGGGATTGTAATACGCGTTGTACGTCTGGGGCTCCATGTCCCATTCCGTGCGGTCGACCGGCTTTCCGTACTTCGCAATCATGTACTCAAAACGCCAGCGGCGGGCACTCATGACATTGTGAACATATGACGAGCGATCGACGGTTATGGTGCTCAAGTCCTTCCACTTGTCCGGGTAGCCGACTTTCATGACGATCGTGCTGAGTTTATTCAATGCTTTCTCTTTCGTGGGCTCACTCATCCAGTCAAGTTTCTTGATGCGCTCGGCATAGGCAACCCTGATTGCATTGCCGATTTCGAGAAGTTTTTCCTTCGTTCCCTTGGGCAGATATTCGGTGACGTAAACTTGTCCGATAAGTTCACCGAGGGATCCGTTCGTCTGTTCAACAACCCGTTTCCAGCGAGGTCGTGGTTCTTTGACTCCGCGCAACGTCATCGAATAGAAATTGAACGTCTCAAGGAACGTCTTATCGTCCAAATACGGGGCAAGACCACGGACAAGCTGATACTTGAGATATCCTTTCCAGTCCTCAAGAGGGAACTGGGTCAGATATTCGTTGAAAGCCGTGAGGAATTCAGGCTGGCCAACGATGACAGAGTCCACGTTCTTGAGCCCGACGCCGACTGTGAATGCCCGCCAATCAAAATTCGGTGTGGATTCAGCCAATTGCTTGAAGGAGATCTTGTTATAATTCTTTATCGGGTCGCGAGTATCCTCGCTCTTACGGGCTGCCTTTGCGAGGGCGGTTTCGAGTTTCATTTCATTCTCGGCCTCGAGATGAGACTTCGCATCATCGTAACCCATCATCTTGAACATGTTTGCAAGATGTTGCACGAATTTTTGACGAATCTTGATTGCGGCAGAATCTGTATCAAAATAGAAACGCCGGTCCGGGAGACTCAATCCACCCTGCCAAATGAAGATCGCATTCTTGCTGCTGATCTTGTCGTCCTGGCCGACTCCGAACGAAAACATCGAGGATCCCGCGTAGCTGCGCAGACGGGCCGCTTCTTTGATAAGACCTTTGACATCCTTGATCGCGTCGATCGCGGCAAGGTCGTTCTTCAAATCGACGATTCCCTTCTTGTTCAAAGCAACACTATCCATGCCCGAACTGTAGAAATCCCCAATCTTCTGCTTATTGCTGCCTTTGGGAGCGTCCGTCAATGCGGCGGAGGATTGACACAGATTCAGGACTTGTGCGTTGATGGTGTCTTGAATCATTTGCCAGAGTCCGTTGTGTTGTTCACTGGGAGGGATGGGATTGTCTTTGAACCATTTCCCATTCGCATAAAGGAAAAAATCATTCCCAGGAAGTACCGTGGAGTCGATGTGCGATGCAAGAGGATCGACTGCAGGTGCGAGATTGTAGCTCTGGCTGAGAGCACAAGTGCTCATCAACGCCGCGAAGAAAATCGTCAAGGATGTTCTATACTTGATCATGGAAGTATTGTAGTATTGTGGATAGATAGTGATTGTGAGTGAATGCAAACCGACAACATACTTAAAAAGCAACGATCAATATACTATTCCTCCAATCGAAAAGTCACAATGGGGTTTGAAGCGCGATGCTCTTTCGGAGACTGTATCGTTAGGGCGAAATTGTGCAGCGGGGCGGGGTCTTCGATTGAAGCTGCCGTCCTTGGGAAACGTATTTCCAGGGTGAGGCGAGGAAAGGTCTACCGTTCGTCAGCACTGGGGCCAAAGATACCCGGGACCGGGACATCCAAGAGACGGAGGAATACGGACAACTGTCCACGGTGGTGAATGATGTGATTCATCTGTCTCCGGACTACATCGGCTCGCGGCATATCATAAATCACGCGTTCTCCTTTTCGAAATTTCCAGGATTTCGCGAGTGATTCGTCAGAAGCCGAATTCAAGATCTCTGTAGCGTTGCGTAACTGAGTATCAAATTCGGCCATAATTTGTGCGTGCGTCTGCGGGATGTTGGGATTGTATGCAGCGGTCCCCATATCATATTCATCGGTCGTCAGACTTCGACTGATCCAGTGAGGCAGTTCTGCGATATGCATGCCGAGACGTCCAATGCTCATGGATTTCTCGTGCGGCTTCCAGGAGAGCTTCGATTCCGGAATTCGCTCGAGCATCAGTTTGTTCTTGGAGGCTTCTTGTTGAAGTTCTGCGATCAGACGCTGGGCAGTGTTCATAGAGTCGTTGTCCTTTTGGAAAGCACCGAATACAATATAGCGAAAGATTCGGGAGGAAGGTTGACGTTGGAGGGAAGAAATCAAGAAACGCAATAATGGGAATTCCGAATTATGCAAAACACGAATGCTGCTTCAATCTCATTCTCCGTCAACAACGCGATCATTACCGAGTGAGAGGCCTACCAATATTGGTGAACGAGTTGTCGAATTTCATTTTCATAGATTGCACGAACATGTTTCATCATCTCTTCGGACAATGGTGGAAGATTTACGGCGCTCACATTCTCTTCGACTTGTTTCAAACGCTTCGCACCGGGAATCGCGCACGTTACAGCAGGAAACATCAGTATCCATCGGAGCGCAAGCTGCGCCATGGTCTGGTTCTGTGGTACCAACGTCCTGACGTGTTCCACTGCCCGGAGTCCCAACTCGAAATCGATCCCTGAAAAGGTCTCACCGCGATCAAATGCTTCGCCGTGACGATTAAACATACGATGATCATCGCTCTCAAATTTGGTGGTGCGAGTCATCGTCCCCGCCAACAATCCCGACGAGAGAGGCAGTCTCGCCAACACACCAACGCGGCGTCGCTGTGCCTCCGCGAAGAATAATTCGGATGGACGCTGACGAAACATGTTGAATATGATTTGCACTGTCTTCACGCCGGGAAATTCGATGGCTTTGATCGCCTCTTCAACTTTTTCAACACTCACGCCGTAATGAAGAATTTTCCCTGCACTTACCAGATCATCCAGTACGCCAAAGACTTCCGGTTTGTAGTACACTTCTGTCGGAGGGCAATGGAGTTGCAGCAAATCGAGACAATCCGTATCCAGGTTCTTCAGACTTCTGTCGATGAAGGCCGTCAAGTTTTTTCGGTTATATCCCGAAGCAACGTGGGGGTCAAGCCTCCGACCTGCCTTTGTGGCGACATAGAATTTCTCAGAACGATCCTTACGGAGACGTGCCAGCAAACGCTCGCTCCGACCGTCGCCATAGACGTCGGCGGTGTCGAAGAAGTTCACCCCGAGATCGAGTGCGCGATGGAGGGCCTCAATTGAGTCCTTGTCTTCCACGGTCCCCCATGTCCCGCCAATGGCCCATGCCCCAAAACTGATTGCGGAAACCTGCCATCCGGTGCGGCCTAGTTCACGATATTCCATTGACGTTCCTCCTTGCCTTCTTTGTCTATCGTTGAAGTCGTTCGTAATCTCCCGATTCGTTTAGAACAGAACTCGTTGTTCACCCATCTTAAGAGCTATGACGCGATCTGCAATTCCTTCCTGTACGGCGGCTTCGTGCAATGCCTCGAGCTGAGCAGAAGGATTTGGTGGTGATCCGTATGCCATAGTACTGAAGTGAATTGGCATCATGAACTTCGCACCGACATCTTCACATATTTTTACGGCTCCCAGTGGACTTGCGTGGACATACGAACCAAAGCCAGCTCCACCCGGGGCAATGGGAATGAGCGCCAAATCGATCTTGAATCGTCGACCGATTTCCTTGAACAGTTCGGGATTGTAGCCCGTATCACCTGCAAAGAAAACGACAACTCCTTTGTACTCGATGATATATCCTGAGTATCCGGTTTCCCCGAGCCAGGCCCGATCGAAACCATAACGTCCGTTGAAATGCTGCACAGGAACTGCGGTGACGCGCATACTGTCATCTTCGAATGACTGCCAGGGCTGGAGCATGACGGTTCGTTTAAATCCAAATTCCGGCGTGTAATCGGCAAGACCATTGGCAATAATCAGCTCACCGTTTTTCGGCAGGTTCTGAAGACTCCCGAAACTGAAATGATCGAAGTGCATGTGAGAGATGAGAGTCATATCCACCTTCGTGAGAATGGAAGGATCGATCCCGGGCTTTACAAATCGTTTGACTATCATGCCGACGGTGTTCGTGAGAAGAGGATCGGTGACAACGAGCTTGTCGTGGATCTGGATCAGGGTTGTTGCATGACCTACCCAGCTAATGGCAAGGTTTACATTGGGCAGAAGTGGAGTGGTGATCATCGAAGGGGCGGGAGGGATCGGCTCTCCGATTCTTCCAACTGACTGAGTCACCATTCGTTGGATGTACCCGCTGCAGCCGAACGAGAGGAACAATGGAACAAAAATGTATGGAATGAAGGAGCGACGATTCGTCATCAGAAAAGATACGAAAAATCCGAAGGCCGTTCCACGACGACGTTTCTATGATCTTTGAACGGTTGATACAACTTGAACGTGCGTACTGACGATATCAACCTGCATAGTGCACAAGGCAAGTACAATTCGGGAAGGAGGGAATCGTGAAGAACAACTACACATGCGCAGGAAAGCTTCGACGGCACGAAAGAGGAGAGCGCCAAAGGAGCAACAAGAAATGATTCTGTTCCCTACGACTTTTTGGAAACCGGTTTGAGTTTTCGTTTGACAACTGCAAGAAGCGCACTCTGATCGAACGGCTTCTGCAGGTATTCAACCTCGGGATCCGAGCCCCACGCACCGGCATCCTGCGCGTGGCCTGACATGAGAATCAGTGGAATCTTTGCGGTCCTGGATTCATGTTTGAGAAATTCGCGGAGGATAAATCCGCTGCCGCTGTACATCATAACATCACTGATGATCAAATCGGGCAAATTTGCTTTGGCGAGCTCGAAAGCATTCAGACCATTGTCAGTCTCCAAGGTTTCGTATCCCGCTTTCTTCAACATGACCTGTAGCATTTGTCGGAATCCGTCTTCATCGTCGACGATGAGGATCTTTTTCATGGGATCAATTCCTTCGTTGTGCAATTGCCGCTTAATCGGACCTTGTTGCGGCGAAACGGTCGTTGTGCATCGCAAAATGTGAAACACACGGTGATGAAATCTAAGGTAATCGCATTGGAAAGTCAAAGCGCAAGGCTTGACTTTCCAATGAATCCTGGCATGGCCACAGGCTTCTGCGCCCAATGCGTGAATTCTTAACCAAACTGTTCGAGGAATTCGAGAACGTGTTTGTTGAAAAGAGCGGGGACTTCCATGTTGATAAGATGACCCACTCCGGGAAACACGATTTTTCGAGCGCCGCTGATCCTGCGTTCCAATGTTTCGGCGATCTGAATCTGATCGGGAGCGTCCGCGTCGCCGACCATGACAAGTGTCGGAACACGAATTTCGCCGAGACGTTCAATGGCGGGGGGAACCATTGGCATTCCGAGGTCTGCGTGCAACCAATGCCATCCGGAGTAGCGACCCACCATCGTCCGCAGCCTGACGGCAATATCCTTGTTGTTCATGGCGTGCCGGAAAATTGTCTGTCGGATCCAAATCTCACGAGCGACGTCGATCCCCCGATCCATCGCTCTCGACTGCATCGATGCCTGGGCTGATGAGACATTCGGGGACCATTTGAACCCACCAAGCGACGGAGCGATTAGGATGAGCGCCCGGGAAACTCGTGGATGCTCTAACGCGAAATTGATGACCGCTCCTCCTCCGAGCGAAAGGCCCGCGAGATATGCTTCGTGAATGTCCAAGTGATCAAGAAGCGCTTTAAGGTCTCCGGCGTGGGAATATCTGACTTCACTGGATGTCGACCGGCCGAATCCACGGAGGTCATAACGAAGAACCCGATATTTCCGGGAAAATTCCTCGACTTGATCGTCCCACAAAGATGTGTCGAAGCTGAATCCATGAAGGAGAACCAATGCAGGCCCTTCACCAATCTGCTCGTAATAGATTCGAGCTTCTTCAACCTCCGCATAACCGCTTTCGAGTGACGCCATTGATAACCCTTCTTCAGCCAGATTGAGAATACTTCTTTCCCATGATGATTTTTGAAAACCATCTCTCACGCAAGAATTTGAAACGGATTACTACAACTACTTCCTGCGATTGGCTTTCACGATCTTATCGATCAGTGCATTTCTTCGGGGAAGATTCCAACCGACCTTCTTCAATTCGCGATCCGGTACTCCACCGACTCTGCCGAGTATGAGGAAGGCGTTGAACGCGTGTCCTTTGCTCTTCCAGCGCGCCATTTCGACAAGAGATCTGAATTCCTTGTCGCGGAGTTGGAGCAACAATTGACGATCACGTTTCGTCGTGAGGATGGAAAGCACCATCAATGCTTTGTTGCGATCAGTCCAAACCGGTGAACTGAGCATGTTGATGAACGGGGTGGGGGAAATTTTGATATGAAGGCCGGGTTTGCGTTGTGCCAACGAGGCAATAGCGGCGAGGGCCCGGGCTGCATTATTCCTCACGACCTCATCTTCATCAACCGCCGCGAGAAGCAGATCGTCTGTCACGAGCCGTTTGTCCGACGCATAGCCGATGACGTATGCTGCAGTTGCCCGCTGTTCAGGATCCGCGGAATTACGAAGCACAGTCCTGAGGATTTTCAATTGATGCCTTGCAAACACGAGGAATCGTTCCTGCCAGAATCGTGTTGCTGAATCCGCCATCAAAGAATGACCTTGGGAAATATCGTCGCCGACAATTCCTTTGCTCACAGCAATCTGAAATGCTTCAAAAAAACTGTTGTATGCATCGGTGATATCCGTGGGAAGGAAAATGTTCCAGTTGGGAGATTTCCGGTACATCGAGTGCTTTGCGGCGGCCTCCTGAATTCCGACAAACAGGATCAATTTACCGCTGTCGTCACAACACACAACATTAAGATGGGCCTCTGCCATGCCGAGAGAGTCCTTGAGTCGCTGTTCGATGCTGGAAAATGACATCGGCAACGTGTCGCCTTCCTGAAGCCCAAGGGCGACTCGTGCACGAGTGACAGTAATATTGCGGAGGCCGAAGAAGTCTATAATGCCAATCTGCTGATCCTGCGCATGTGACTGGACAGCGAACACAATCGAGCAGAGAAGAAGAGTTCTTTTCACAGAGATAACCCCCTGATTATTCTCCGGATCATACGATGATCAAGATGAGAATCTGATTCTTTGTTCATAATACACTTTTCGTGGCATTTTTTCAAAAACCGCCTTTATGGTCTCGATCACAAGGTTGTCAAAATAGTCCGTTTTGCTCCTGAAACAAGACGGATATGTCTGTATGAGAACGAGATGATCGGTGTTGAACGATTCGTTGTATCGAACGAGTCTCAGAGTCGATGAATGGGATTCCCAGATTCTCCTATAGTCAGTCGCAAGCCAACCGTTCACATGACCAAAATCAACGGGCTCAAGTCCTCTTGCCTCTGCAAACTCGTTCAACATAGGCCTGGAAAACAACAAATGACTGTAGGGGACAGTGATCGTCCGATAAGCGTGTTGACCGAACGGAGACATGTAGAGCGGGCCGAAGCTGAGAAGAAGATGGCCTCCCGGTTTCAAAACTCTGAAAGCGTCGTTAAATACCAGATCAGGGTGGGCAAAATGTTCGAAAGCATCGTAGGAAAAAATGAAGTCGAAACTTTCTTCCGGGAATTGCAGATTCTCTGCGTCCATTTCAAGAAATCTGACCCCTCCGCGTATTGCCCTTTCGTCGATCCCATTTGAGCGGATGTCAATCGCAGTAGCGATTTTCCCCTGGCGTTTAAGGGTGTGACTCACCATTCCATCCCAGCAACTCAATTCGAGCGTGGTCTTCGCAGAAGATATGGAAGGAACTCGGAGGATTTCTTTGGCCCGCTGGAATCCTCTCCGTTCGGTTCTGCCAGCGTCGTATCCGTATTCAGGAAGGGGAGAATATCTGGATTGAAGTGACTCGAGATCAGCCATCCCAAGAAACTCAGGCGCGGATGCGGCACGGTGGAAAACTGCCTTCGTACTTGCCAATCTTGATCTCCGGAGAGCACGCTGCGCATTCCTCATTCCATGTATTAAGTACTCCGGCGTATACCCTTTGATGAATGATCTGACGGAACTTTTGGTCGACATTAGTTTCGCGAATCTTTTTTGATATTTGGAACCAAAGACCCAACTTCGTCGTGAATGGCATCGAGAAGCCCATGTTTATTGGTGTCATCCGTCAATCCTTTAAGCCGATGTTCCGTCAGCTGCGCAGTATCACCGTGGAAATATGCGATGACTG
>CAZOIM010000163.1:0-9310 GCA_964579855.1 uncultured Ignavibacteriaceae bacterium
CACGACGAATTTTCGAAGAGTCGATCGCATAACGTCTATCGTGCCCCAATCGGTCCTGAACAAACGTAATCAACGTCTCAGGCTTATCAACAAGCTTCAACACCAACTTGATAATATCGATGTTCATCCATTCGTTGCTCCCGCCAATGTTGTAGATCTCTCCGATTCTGCCGTCATGGAACACGCTATCAATAGCAGAACAGTGGTCTTCAACGTGAAGCCAATCGCGAACGTTTTTGCCGTCTCCGTAAACCGGGAGAGGCTTGTCATTCAACGCGTTTGCGATCATGAGCGGAATGAGTTTTTCCGGAAACTGGAACGGTCCATAATTGTTAGAACATCGCGTGATGACCACCGGCAAGGAAAATGTATGTTTGTACGCCAGCACTAACATATCTGCGGCCGCCTTACTTGCGGAATACGGACTGTTCGGATGCAACGGCGTCTCTTCGGTGAACAATCCTGCATTTCCCAGGGAGCCGTACACCTCGTCCGTCGAGACTTGGAGAAACTTGCTCATCTTGTGCTGCTTCGCGATGTCAAGGAGCACTTGTGTTCCGGTGACATTAGTCCTCACGAATTCAGCAGCACCTTCTATGCTTCGATCAACGTGGGATTCAGCGGCAAAGTTGATGACAGCTTCCACCTTGTGTCCTTCTACGATCCGTTCAATTTCCCGGCGATCGCAGATGTCGGCTTTCTCGAATGTGTAGGAATGATGGTTCTGCACATCCTTAAGGTTTGCCAAATTGCCGGCATACGTCAAGCGGTCTACATTGACAATTCTGTCCTGCGGGCGCTTCTTAAGGACAGAGCGGACAAAATTCGAACCTATGAATCCCGCACCACCAGTAATGAGAATATTCATCCGATTTGAGTTATGTTGCTTCGCTATCAATTGATAAACAAATGAACACAGCTGAACACTTCCTCTTCAAAATATGGAAAACTCGACAGTCAAGAAATGGATTTCAGTCCTATATAGAAATGCTACGGGAATAACCTGAACAGACGAAGTGCACAAAAAGCAGTATCAGAAGGAGAGTATTTAGCCTCAGAAGTTGGGTTTGACTGGCGAAAAGTTAGCAAAAAAGAATCCCAAAATCAATTCGATTAGGAACGTAAAGACGGTCCTCTACATTTTCTCCGGTGCTGAAATTCCCAGAATTTTGAAGCCATTCGCCAATACGATCTGCGTGGCGTAAGACAGAGCGCTTCGGGCTTTCGAGAGTTCCTTTTCCGGGATGACAACCCTGTGATCGTGGTAAAAGCGATGAAACGCCGTAGCTACCTCGTGAAGGTACGTCGTCAATCGGTGAGGTTCAAAGCCGAAACAGGAGGACTCCACTATCTCAGGAAATTCCAGCAATAATTTCGCGAGGGCGACTTCGGAGGTACCGCAGAGAAGCTTGTAATCGATTCCCCCGAAGGATTGCCGGTCTCCAGCATTAAACACTCCTTGTTCGATCGCAAACCGGAGGATGCTGGCAATCCGTGCGTGGGCGTACTGAACATAATAGACAGGATTTTTTTCCGATTGTTCTTTTGCCAGGTCAAGATCAAATTCAAGATGGCTCGAAACGGACCTCATCAGGAAAAAAAACCTTACGGCATCGACCCCGACTTCATCAATAAGCTCCTGCAGCGTGACAAAATTTGCCAGGCGTTTCGACATCTTTACCTGTTCGCCATCCTTCAGAAGAGTGACGAATTGATGGATAACGACCTTTACTTTTTCCGGATCGTACCCGAGCGCCCGGATTCCCGCAAGGACATCCGGGATCGTGGCAATATGATCTGCCCCGAACACGTCTACAATCAATTCGAAGCCTCGAAGAAACTTATCCCGATGGTAAGCAATGTCTGGAAGACGATAGGTGGGTTCCCCTGTGCTTTTGATGATGACGCGATCCTGATCGAGTCCGAGCGCAGTCGCCCTGAACCACACCGCATTGTCTTTGTCGTATGCCAGATCTTTGGACCTGAATTCGCTAACGACTTCATTGAGTGCTCCGTTGGCATAGAGTGAGTCCTCGTTGAAGAACACGTCGTGATGCACACCCATTGCCGAAAGCACATTCTTGATGTCTCGAAACAGGGATTGTTCGGCAAAATCCTTGCATTCCTTCAGCGCCGCTTCCTTTTCCAAAGACACCAAACCATCTCCCGATCGTTCTTTGAGCTTTTGCGCGATGTCGCGAATGTAATCTCCCTGATATCCTTCTTCGGGAAATGGATAGGATTCGTTGAATAGTTGTCGATAGCGGGCGTAGGTTGATTCCGCCAACACACGCATCTGACGACCCGCGTTGTTGTAGTAGTATTCGCGTGTAACGCTATGACCGGTCCATTGAAGCAGATTCGCGATCGTATCGCCTATCGCTGCTTGCCTTCCGTGCCCTACACTGAGTGGTCCGGTTGGATTTGCGCTGACAAATTCCACTTGAGTCTTTTGATCATGCCCTGTCAATGACTTGCCAAAGGAATCGCCGTTTTCAAGAATCAATCTAATCTGATCGGTGAAGAAGGCATCGGTGAATTTCACATTGATGAATCCTGGTCCGGCAACTTCGACGTTCGAGACAAAAGCTTTGTTTACGTGAAGGCGATCCACAATCTCCTGGGAGAGGAGGCGAGGATTCTTGCCCAGCACCTTTCCCAGCAACAAACCAACATTGGTCGTGAGATCCCCGTGCGCTTCCTGTTTGGGCTTGTCAAAGGTGAGCTTGACGCTGCCGGGAGCATCGATCGTCCGGAGCGCCGCTGTAAAGACCTCTGTTAAATATTCCTTCATTATTTTGCTTGTCTCTTGGCAGTCGTCTTGCGCTTCTTAGAGGGTTTGGCCATCGGTTTCTTGACTTCGCCTGGTTCCACTTTGTCTTCGATCAATTTCGATTTTGCATCGCTCCAAAGTCTCTCAAGATTGTAATATGATCTTGCCTCCCGGTGGAAGACGTGGACGACGACATCAACGAAGTCCAGGATGATCCACGTCGACGCTTGAAGTCCTTCCGTGTGCCATACCTTCATGCCGATATCGGCGCTCCCCTTTTCCACGGCATCCGCGATCGCCCTCACTTGTGTGTCCGAATCTGCTGAGCAGATGACAAAAAAATCCGTCGTGCTCGTCAAGCTACGCAGATCGAGAAGAAGCACGTCGGAGGCCTTCTTCGAAAGGGCAAAATCTGCAATCTTCTTGGCCAAATTTCGAGATGTCACAATCGGTTCTCCGAGTTCGTTTTCATTTGAATACGCGAAGCTGGTTTATGTCTCTGCCAATAATGACCGAGACGTCGAGATAAAGGTTTTTGTCGGGCTGCTGCAACACGAGACTTTTGTCTATTCCAAGGTACGATGCGACGGTGAGGGCCGGGGATTTGTCTGACGTCCTTCCAATGATGGTTGTGCGATCAACGTTGGAAGATTTGTAGTTCTTCATGTCCACAACGTCGAAGCCCCCGGATCGCAAAGCCTCAGTAAGTCTTTGCGCAGCCTTGGGCTCTGTTGTTCCATTCAATACTTCCAGTTGAATGGCCACGAGGCGTTTTGTCGATGGACCATTCAAGTCTGCCGATCCGGAATGAACTATCAACTCGATTGAAATGAATATGACAAACAATGCCCCTGAAACTATGAGAAACAATTTCGCGCGAGACTTCGGATGTTGCGACGTTGGATCAGCTGCCTGAGGAGGGGGATTTTTCTGAATGCCGATAGCGTGTGGGCCTTTGGAAATTGGTTCTTCTGTCTGGGTGACGTTCTTCAATATGGGTCATGAGCACAACAACCGAGCCTGTACCGACTCTGTCGCCGGACATCCGCTCGGTTGTTTGGAATCTACATCAAAAAACAGTTCTTCAGTTTACCTCCCGCTCAGAAATGTTCAAAACCCCAGTTCATTCCGCCAAGACCGTATCCACCGTAGTATAAAGCAGCCGGCAACTGTCGATACTGAACCTGGAAGAGCATATTGTCGGAAGGTCTGTAATTCACTTCCGCCCTGCTGAGGTAAATGCCCGAGAGGCTCTTGGCAAAGTCGCCTCCCACTGAACTGTATGGGGATTTCATTACACTTACATCCATTTGAACAGACAAGGGGTCGGACACTTGATAAGAAAGACTGTTCGTATACATGCCAAGCGCGAATCCATTCTGCCCGAATGTTTGATAGCTCATCGAAAATGATTGTGCCATTTTCAACTTTCCTGGATCGAACCATCCGAACAGGAGCCCGTTGTCATCTGAACGCACCATCGACTGTCCAACATTCGGCTCATCATTCATCCTGGTCTTAAACTGCGCGGAGACACTTAGAGACACCAGGACAATGGCAATTATCGTGAACGAGAGTGATCTCATGGCTACCTCCTATGCTTACTCTTTCCCACAATCCAATGAATAATAGAAAAATCTCATCCGAGAGTCAAGATTTCGTACTTTCCATCACTTCTCATTGGCCAATCCCGATCTCCATCAATTTGCGAGCTTCTTCAAGTTGTTCAAACGTGTTAATTCCCCGGATCTCATCAATACTCGTGGCCTTCAATCCCGACACTTTCCACTGACGCTTTGCGAAATATCCAAAAATATCCGTCAAATAGTACTCATGTTGGACGTTGTTCGCATTGATATGTTCCAGCCCTTCGAACAGATTTTCTTTTTCAAATACGTAGATGCCGGAGTTGATTTCCCTGACTTTGATTTCTTCCGGCGTCGCATCACGGTGCTCGACGATTTTTCCTACTGTCCCATCCTGGTTTCGCACGATCCTCCCATACCCTGTCGGATTCGGCATATCAGCTGTCAATATCGTTGCTTTCGCTCCGGATTGGAGATGATACGAAATCAGAGCATCCACTGATTTCTTCGTGAGCAGGGGTACATCACCTGAAAGAACAATCACATAACCGCTAAAATCTCGCAACACTCCAGTCGCCTGCATGACAGCGTGGCCAGTCCCGAGTTGTTGCTCTTGAACCACGCATTCCACGGATGGATGAGAGCGTTTGAGATAACTCATGATGACATCTTTTTGGTATCCAACAACGACAACGATCCTGTGCATCTTGAGTTCAATCGCCAATGCAACGACGTAATGAACCAGAGGCTTCCCGAGGATTTCATACATCACTTTGGCCTTTGTTGGATCTTTCATGCGCGTACCTTTGCCTGCAGCCATGACGATCGCGGCACTTTCTTTTGAAGGGGTCATAGTCTCAAGCAACAGCGGTTAATGATTTTCCGAGGACAACGTCGTAATACCTTAGTCAACACTGACCAACGCGTTATCAATGAGTCGCGTAGAGCCAAATCGAACTGCAAGAGCTATCAAAACTTTGGGTTTTGCAATCTGTTCTGCCTCACGGAACGCTTCAGGATCGATGAATGCAATGTAATCGACGCTCGGTGAGCCTTTGGCGCGAATCAATTGCTGCATTTGGGAAACAAGGCTTCGCACATTTCGGTCACCATTTTTGATTCTGTCTTCGGCAAACCGCAGCGATTCATACAGGACAGTAGCATGTGAACGTTCCTCTGGTGAGAGATACACATTTCTCGAGCTCAGTGCCAATCCATCAAGTTCCCTGACAATCGGAACAACGAAGATCGAGACGTTGAAATTCAGGTCACGGACCATCTTCGAAACGACATAAACTTGTTGAGCATCTTTTTGGCCAAAGACCGCCGTATGAGGTTTGCAGATGTTGAACAATTTTGCCACGACGGTTGCGACGCCTCGAAAATGGTTCGGTCGAATTTTGCCCTCGAGAATCTGTGATGCCTCCTGCTCGTCAACGTATGTTCCATAGCCGGAAGCATACATTTCGTCAGTCGCGGGAATAAAGAGAATATCGACGGCCGATTTCGAAACAAGCTTCTTGTCTCGATCGATGTCTCGCGGATACCGTGAAAAGTCTTCATTCGGGCCAAACTGCGTGGGATTGACAAAGATCGACACAATAACAATATCGCACATCTTTCGAGCTTGCTCAATCAGTCGAAGATGCCCTTCATGCAGATATCCCATCGTGGGAACGAGACCTACGGTCTTCCCTGCGAGGCGGAGTCGCTCTGCTTCCTTCTGCATATCGACGACGGAAGTAAGAACGCGCATTCTCAAAATATCCTTTTGCCAAAGAACGAGAGGATGAGTTCCGATGCGAACTCTGCCGATTGGTTTCTATTATCCAGGATCGGATTCACTTCGACGACTTCCAACGAATTCACTTTTCCTTGTTCAAAGAGCGTTTCCATGATCAAATGCGCCTCCCGATAGTCAAGTCCACCTTTGACCGGCGTGCCAACGCCTGGAGCGACACTCGGGTCAATCGCATCGAGATCCAGACTCACATGAAGAAAATCGACCTTTGATAGTTTCCGCAAGGCCTTCTGCATCACCACCGCCATCCCGTATTTGTCGATCTCCTCCATGGTGAAAATATTCACGCCAAGTTTTCGAATGTTGTCTCGTTCTCCATCGTCAAGATCCCGGATCGCAACAAGGACGACGTCTTTTGGATCGACTTTTCTCGCATCACCGCCTATCGATGTCAGCTCAATTGCTCCCAGTCCCAAGGAAGCTGCCAGTGGCATCCCGTGAATGTTTCCTGAAGGCGTCGTCCTGTCCGTATTCATGTCGCCGTGCGCATCAATCCACAAAATTCCGGGCCTTTTTTTGTGTGCGACTGCAAACGACGAAATGCCGGCTGTCGTACCAATAGCAATGGAATGATCTCCACCTATGACGAGGGGAAAACCAGAGTTCTCGAGAATTTTTTCAACCTTTGATGACAGGATTGTACAGGCGCGGACAATTTCCGTGAGATAACGAAGCTTCTCGTTGCGGATCTTTTGTTGTTCAGGAGGTTTAATGACGATGTCCCCCTCATCCACTACAATATGCCCAAGACTCTCGAGCTTTTCTGCGACACCCGCGATTCGGATTGCCGACGGCCCCATGTCCACACCGCGGCGCCCCGCGCCGAGATCCATCGGTACGCCGATGAGATGGATTTCCATAAATTAGTTTTGGAGGAGTCTGAGAAGATTCGTAAGCTGGTCCTTCAGTTCTTTCCTATGAATGACCAGATCGACAAAGCCCTTTTCCAGGAGAAATTCTGATCGTTGGAAACCCTTGGGCAGGTCCTTGCCGATTGTTTGTTTGATCACGCGGGGTCCCGCAAAGCCGATCAGAGCTGCCGGCTCAGCGACATTGACATCTCCCAGCATTGCAAAACTCGCGGTCACACCACCAGTCGTTGGATCCGTCATCACGGAAATATAGGGGACACCCGCATCAGACAGTTGAGCCAGTTTTGCGCTGGTCTTGGCAAGCTGCATGAGCGACAGCGCACCTTCCATCATCCGCGCTCCCCCGCTGGAGGAAATGATGATCATGGGGATCTTCCTTTTGAGCGCAACGTCAATTGCCCGGGCCAGTTTCTCTCCGACGACCGATCCCATACTTCCCCCAATGAATCCGAAATCCATACACGCAATGACGATGGGGATTTCGTTGATCGTACCGGTCCCAGTGCGCACGGCATCGTAGAGACCTGTTTTTTTGATTGTCTCGTCCAGCCGGGCTGAATATTTCTTTGAATCGACAAAGCCGAGGGGGTCGACAGACCTGAGTTTCCTGTCCATTTCTTTGAACGAACCCTCTTCCAGGAGAATTTTGAAATATTCCTTGCTCCCTATTCGAAAATGGTAACCGCACTTGAAGCACGTGAACAGGTTCTGTTCGAGCGACTTCTTGTGAATGATTTCGTTGCACTCCGGACATTTCGTCCACATGCCGTCTGGAATATCCTTCTTTTGTCCATCCGACGAAATGTTTTGCTTCGAACGACGGAACCAAGCCATGGATTACTCCTTAGATGATGGCGGGTTTGACGATAAATTCTTTCAAGTACATGGGCACGACGGAAGCAAGGTCCGCAAATTCGTTCCTATTATACTTGCCAATTCCCAAACGTGCTACGGCATCCCCTTTGCAGAATGAAGAGAGTCCCAAAACGAATGCTGAAGGAATACCATACCCTTGAATAATTTCCGGACGATCGGTAACCCACAATGTAGGCTTGCTTGACAATTCCAACCAATGAAATTCTTCCAAACGCCGTGCGTGAACATTCATGCAGGAATGATCCTGATTGTTCCTCCGGTCGGTTGACCCAAAATAGAATTCACCTTGTTTCGCATCGATGACTATGTTGATCACGCTCGACACAGGCTTGGAGTCGTTCACTGCCTGGACAATTGCATCGAAGGTGGACACTGCAATAAGCTTCGTGTTGTGCGCATAACACAGTCCCTTTGCGGAACTCAGTCCGATGCGAAGCCCGGTAAAGGAACCAGGGCCGATGGATACGGCAACGGCATCGAGATCTCCGGATTCCAACTCCGCCTGTCGCAACACCTCCTCCACCAGTGTAAGCAATTTTTCCGAATGTATGTGAGGATCAATAATGTTCCGCTCAATACTCAGCCCGCGGCCATTCACCAATCCAACGGAACAGACTGCAGATGAAGTTTCAATTCCGAGGATATTCATTTTGCACATTCCTTGACGGCCTCATCTGCTCCCGTTTGACTGTCATTTCATTATGAATAACGTCGACTTCGATTTTCCGTTCATTTTCTTTTGAACCGTGAGTGAATGTTATTTCGGTACGATACGGCGGAAGCAATTCCCGAAGCTTTTCGCCCCATTCAATGAGGCAAATTCCCTTGCCTTGAAAGAACTCTTCGTAGCCCAGTTCGAGAATTTCGGATTCCGTCTTAACCTTGTAGAGGTCGAAATGATACAGCAACATTTCGCTATCGCTTTTGTCGCGTCCCTCATAGCGATGGAGCATGACAAATGTCGGGCTTGAAATTGGACTCTGAACACGGAAATACCGGCAGACCCCTTTGACGAACTGGGTCTTACCACTCCCTAATTCGCCAAACATCAAAACGACATCATTTCGGAGTAACGTTGCTGCAAACGAGGATGCGAAGTCCATGGTTTCGGCAGGAGATTTCGACAGGAAGGGATCCATCCTTCACTTGGCTTTCAATTTTACAATCGGCAGGATGATTTCTTCCATCGATATTCCCCCGTGTTGAAAACTGTCGCGGTATTGGTTGAGGTATTTGTGATAGTCAGTCGGATACACGAAGTAAAAGTCTTCTTTCGCCATGACGTAATTTGTCGTCACGCTATTTCGCGGCAATTTAAAGTCTTCAGGATTCTTCACGAAAATTGCCTGCCGTTCATCCACTTTGAGGTTTCGGCCAAACTTATACCTGAGATTTGTCGAGG
>CAZOIM010000164.1:0-9277 GCA_964579855.1 uncultured Ignavibacteriaceae bacterium
GCAAAATCGATCTGCCGTTCCTCGGGATTCACCCTGACGACTTTTACATACACACTGTCTCCCAACCGGTACTGTTTTCCTCCGCGTCGACCAACGAGCGAATAGCGCTTTTCATCATACACGTAATAATCATCCCGGAGATCCCTTACGTGAACCATCCCTTCAACGAGGAGATCGTTCAATTCGACAAAAATGCCAAAATGTGTTACTCCGGAAATGACGGCGTGAAACTCGTCCCCGACGTGGCGTTTCATGTACTCAACCTGCATCACCTTGATGGCGGCACGCTCGGCTTCCATGGCGCGACGTTCCATCTCTGAAGATTGCTTGGCCACCACCGGCAGCCGCTTCCTGATCAGCTCTCGACGTTCAAGAGAAATTTTCGTTTCGTACTCTTTCAGCAGGCGGTGGATCATCAGGTCGGGATAGCGCCGAATGGGTGACGTGAAATGCGAATAGTAATCAAACGCCAGTCCGTAGTGACCGATGTTGCGGTCTGAATAGATGGCCTTTGCCATTGATCGAAGGGCAACCTCGTTGATGACGTTTTCAACGTCCGATCCCCTGACGTCGTTCAACAGTTTCTGCAGAGCCTTTGTGGTAACACCACCATCAACGCGAAGTTTGTATCCAAATTTCTCGACGAACAGGGAAAGTTCACGGATTCGTTCCGGATCGGGAGAATCGTGAATTCTATAAATGAACGGTTTCTGATGCTCCTCTTTCTTTGCCATTCCGATATGTCGCGCAACGACTTTGTTCGCCAACAACATGAATTCCTCGACGAGTCGATGACTTTCAAGCCGGACCTTTTTGACAATGGCCGTCGGCTTTCCCAGTTCGTCAAAATGAAACTTTGCCTCAGCGCTTTCGAAATCTATGCTTCCCTCCTTCATCCGTTTCTTCGTGAGAACCGAACTGAGTTTGAACATCTCCAGGATTAGATCGGGATAATCGTTCTCACGGGCTCCTTTCGCATTGTCTATGATCGTTTGAACCTCTTCGTAGGAATATCGTCGCTTGCTCCTGATAACGGTCTCTTGTATGGAATACTCCTTCACAACTCCTTTCGGAGTCACCACCATGAAAACGGAAAACGTAAGACGGTCTTCATCCGGTCTCAAACTACAAACAACATTGGAAAGTTTTTCAGGCAACATGGGGATAACACCGTTCGGGAAGTAGATGCTCGTTCCCCTGTTCAGTGCCTCCTTGTCCAGTGCCGAGTTTTCACGAACATAATATGAAACATCCGCAATGTGGACCCCCAGCTTGTAGTTGCCATCCTCAAGTGCTTCGAGAGAGACTGCATCGTCGAAATCTTTGGCATCGGCAGGGTCGATCGTCACGCAGAGATGATCCCGATAGTCCACACGTCGTTGGATTTCAGCCGGTGGTATTAAGGCCGGGATGCCTTCGCTTTCACGAATTACTTCCGGGGGGAATGAGAGAGGAAGTTTGAATTCGCGTGCCACCGACTTGATTTCCGAAGCAACCTCACCTGCCTGACCCAGGACTTCGACAATTTTGCCCTCAGGGTTCTGATGTTCTGATCCCCAGGATTCGATTTCAACGACGACTTTGTCCCCTTCATCCGCCCCATTGAGATCATCTTTTGAGACAAACACATCCTTTCCGTTGCGATTATCATTTACGACAACGTAGAGTCTGCGGTTGCGCTGGAGCGTCCCGACAACGGCGTTCGTTGATCGGCTGATGACTTCAATGATTTCTCCCTCTTTTTTCAATCCCTTCTTTCTGTTGCTACTCTCGGCGAACATCGACACCCGCACTTTGTCACCATCGCTCGCGTTCCCGATGAACCGAGGTGCAATGAAGACATCTTCCTGTTCACCTTCCAATTTCACAAACCCAAAACCTTGCTTGGTCATTTGAAGTGTTCCTTCAACATGACTCGGCACCAAAAGGTGACCGAACTTCTTCCCCTTTACTCTTCGTATCTGTCCATTGTCTTGAAGGACGCGCAATTGTGTTTTGAAGAGTTGGTAGTCTTTGTCACTACGCACACCCAATCGTCGTGCGAGCTCTTTGGACTTGAAGAGTTCATTGGGAAAGCGAGCAAGGAAATCAATAATTTGTTTTTCGGAAGATTCGATCGCTACCCCCTTGTTGTTGGAATGTGAATGAAGAAACTTCTTCGGCGAGTGCAAGTCTCATGAAGAAGAGTCAGAAGATAATCCTATAGAAAAGACTCAGGCTGTTCGATTGCGTGCGCTGGTCTATGCTCTCAACAGCGTCTACTTTTCGCTCATATTTAAAGAGGAGATTGCGAAAACGGTCGGATCCAAACATGTTGCCAACGGGTACCTCGACGGAAACGTTCGTATTGTTGATCCCTTCGATGACCCTTCCCCCAAATCGGATAACCGCACTACTGACTTCCGCAGTCACCCTTAGATCCGTCTTGTTCCAGTCGCCACCATAGTACTGCAGGTCGACTGATTGTATGGCGCTAATTTGCTGTTTCAAGGCGTTGGTGAGCGGTCCCGTTATCAATCCCGCCGTGAGGCCAGAGAGCATATTGGCCGTGAGGAATGATCCACGTTGTTGGGGATCAAGCTCATCTTTGAGAAATCCTGTTAAGAGGAATGACATTGCATCCGCATCAGGATCTTTGGATACGTACTGGCTGTTGCGGTCGCGATCGGGAAACTCCAGGCTGAATTTCGTTTTCGGTTTGTTCTTCGTACCACTCACCTGCAAAAGAACATCGACCCGTTCGGAGGTAAGTTTCTGTCCACTTACCGTCCTTGGAACCTGGGCGCCTGCAGAAGAGAGCGTATCGAGCGTGTGGGTCCCCTCGTATTTTGCAGTAACATTCAGTTCAGGATTCACCGGATCGCCGGTAAAGTTGATATTTCCAGAGGCGTCGAAGCGCTTGAAGAAGTAATAGAAGGACCGACCTTCAAGGCTCATTTCTCCAGTCAATCGCGTTTGAGATGAGTTCTTTAAGAATGCGAGTTTACCTTTGAGATCTCCAAACAATTCCTCCGAAGGCTGTGTATTGAAAACAAACTTGAGCGACGTTGGACTCTGGACATCAATGTCCAGGTCGTAGGAAATATTATCCAGGAACGATTTTGATCCGGTTTCCGCACGCAAAGCAGCGGCAGACGAATTGGTTGCGGATGATAATGCCGTTCCAGCATCGGAAATCGGTACGAGAGCCGCGTACTGGGTGGAGAATTCCTTTGTAAACTCCGACGTCTGCTTCTTCGCTTCTGACGGCTCTATCACTCTCGACGTGTCGTCCTTGAAGATGACGTTGATCGAAGTACTTGCAATCGACGTAACTTCCCGCTCCGGCGGGAGCGTGATCCGACCGTTTTTGATTATGACATCACCCGTCACTTTTGAATCGGAAAGTTGCCCTTGCCACCGAACACCATTGGGACCGGTCCCCAGGAACAAATCTCCGTAGAATTTCTGCCCGGTAATCCTGCTGGACTCCTTCATGACAAGAAGCTGTCCGTCAGCCTCAAGGTCGAAATCCCGAAGGGAGAACCCAGAAAGCAGGAATGTTCCAGAAAGCTTCATTTGCCCGTCCGGCCGATCCTGAACGACATTTCGTACGTAGAAATTTTCCAGACCAACACGGTTACCGTTCGGTACAAATTGTCCTTGCACGAGAAAGTAAATGCCCAGAGGCTTGAACAGGAATTTCGCACCCTGCACAGAAACGCTTCCTTCATAGGTCGGATCATCGACGTTTCCATGAACCTTCATGTCGCACACCAGCAGACCGGACAAATTTGAGACTGCCGGTAGAATGGGATCCAGGAATTCCATGTTCAGACCCTTTGAATACAACGTCAGGTTCACTTCTCCAGTCGGCCTCGCCTGGCGGCTATCAGCCTGTCCAAGTTCATAGGGGACGGTGCCGGAAACGAGCAGGTCGGGTTTTGAGTCCTGTTCCTTCTGCTTGTTTCTGAGTTCGATGAACAAGCTTAAGAGACGATTACTGTACGAAGAGCGTGCCACTACCTGCCCAAAGACCACATCACGCGACCGAAAACCATTTGCAGCAAGGTCCAGCATGAGTTCCGGTTCTTCCAATGTGCCCTTGAATGCGAGAGAGGCATTCAAGATGCCGTTGATATCCTTCACAGGTTCTGCGAGTTTCGATCTTCGCAAAACCGATTTCAAGTCATTCAAAAGAAAATTCTTCGCAGTCAATTTGAGATCCGACCTGCCAAACGGATTGAAATAACCTTCGGCACCGATTTCCTCCACTTCGTGTGTCAAGGTCAGATTTTGCAAGTGGATCCCGTCCCGGCCAAGCTGCATAACTACAGGCTCCTCGTTTTCCAGAATATAAAAATCCATGCCTGCCCGAAACTGTGACATGGCAAATTGATACGTATTGGAACTGAACAATGACGATCCACGTACATCGACCTGATACGAGGAGTCGATCAGAGCCGACCAGAGATACGTTGCGGAATCACTATGACTGTCGAGCAAGAGTGATGAATTGTGAAACGCGAGATTGTTGACGGAGAACCTCTCCGTTCGAACATCCAGTTTCGAGTTGAGGACGTTCAACAATCCTGTTCTGGATATATGCTCAAGATTCAACGACAGAGTTCCACCGTTGAATCGATAGGAGTCTGTTCGATTCCGATATTCGAACGACTGAATTTGGGATGACGCATCAAAGTCGAGACTATCGACGGACCCCTTCATCCTTCCATTCATCGAAAGCGACCCCACAAAATTCTTCTGAAAGAAGATTCCTACGGGAGTGACGTTCCGGGCCTGCAAATGATATGATAGATCGACATACTTGGGACGCCTGTTCTGCAGGACACGAAAATTCGTTGTGCCGGGAAGAGATGCAGGTGCCCCCCGGAGCGAATCAAGCGTTTGGAATCGATGGGCAATTGCGTCGCTGACAATGTTTTCTCCATCGATAACATTTTCTATCAGTGAAGGCAGCGTAAAGCGTCCATCGACATCGAGATCAAGCGGATCGGAACGGAAAGAAAACAGCGAACGCTCTCCGTGACTGAGATCAAGCCATGCTGCAAATTCACCGTCGTCAAAATTGGTCACCCCATACGTAGAATGGAGGAACTTGAATGACGCCGTGTTGATCAACTGGTCGACAGTTGCGCCTTTTCCTCCCGCTTTGAGCGTGAAGGAGAGGTCACTCGCAAACTGATCGTTTCTAATGATGTCGGCAAGATTGAGCGCGTTGACGGAACCGTTCAATGTATAGGTCACTGAGTCTCCACGAGGAAACTTGAAAACGCCGGACAGATCATACTGCGTCGAGCGGGCGCGAAGTTGCGTATGCGCGCGGAGTGCGGCATCGCTGAGATCAAAGACAAAGGCCGATTGTCCCAAGGGCATTCCCCAAAATTCCGAAGAATCCAATTCAATCCGTGCTACCGCGCTGGCAGTGTATGGGTCTGTTCCGATTCCCGTCAACGTTCCGTTCAAATTGAGACTACTGCTCAAATCCATGTTCTCGAAAAGTCTTTCCAGATTAACGTTACTCGTGTTGAACGAGGTTTTGTACTCCAGTACTTCACCTATCTTGAGTTGAGCAGTTAATTCGATATCGCCGGCTTCGGTTTCTGCTTTGCACGTCGATTCAAAGTCCGTCGGAGCCCCTTTGAACGCGAGACGAAATCTGGTCTTACCAAACCCTCCCAACGCCGGCAGAACAAGTCCGGGCAGACGTGAAGCGATGTCATTGGGAACAATCACACTGTTCGACGACTGAAGATCCAATTGCAGGTCCTTGGGTCTATGAAGATTCGTGATGGTGCCGGCAAGAGCGATCATCGATTCTGGAGTCTCCACGACGACCTTTTGGATGTTCAACCGGCCAAATTCTCCGTTCGCACGCACTTGGAGTGAAATCTCCCTGTCAAGAAAATCAACCCAGGGATACAGAAATTGTTTCAACTCCCGCGTGTCGAGATTGTCGGCCCGGAGATCAAGATTCACCGGCTTTGTCTTCAGTTCCGCGATATTGTTAATGTTGACAATATTTGTCTGCGTCAATGACGCGTCCATATCGAGCCTGGACCTGTCTGTGACAAGCTTCAGGTTTGTTGCACTCACCTCATTCTTCGTGAGTTTGAAATCCCCCTGGAGGTGTCTGAGATGCATCCGAGGATTCTCAAGCGTGAAGGTCATCAAATGCAATTGGATCTCCGTTGCTGCGGGTTTGAGTTGGAATCCACCTTCAACATTCAAAGAATCGATTGTAACACGGGCATAATCAACCACACCCGAAGGCGGGGACTCCCGCAACCCTTTCGAACGCTCGTCAATCAGTACCGAATCGACCATCGTCACGTGCGCGTTGATGAGCTCAAGGTTTTTTGCGGTAACGACCCAGGGTGAAGTTCCAGTGTCCGATGAAGCGACGAAGAGGTTCGACACATTCCATGTTCCTGTTGTCGAGCGGTAGAGTTGCACGTGCGGATTGACGATGGACACGCGTCCAAGAGAGACTCGTTTGAAGAAGAGCGCGAGGGGATCGTGGCTGAACTCGATGCGTTCAGCCATAAAAATAGAACTGTCGGCATTGCGAAGAGAGACATCGTAGAGACGAATACCGGTGATGAGGTTCCCCTCAATTCTACCGATACTCAGGGTGCCGTTCAGGACAGGTTGGTAATGAGAGAGGATGTATCCCCGAAGAGACGCGCGAAATCCACGGGTTTGCGTGTATCCAACGATCGCTGCGAGGAGAAAAACAATTGTTATCCCCGTATAATATGTTATGCGAAAGAATTTTTTCAACGTGATTTCCGAACCAAGACGCGCATTGACCGGATCCTTCCCTCAAAGCGTGAACGGTCTCACTGCTTTGCTACGTGGGCGATCTTCGCGATAATAGTGCTCGTGGACCGATTGGGAAGAAATTCTATGGTCTGGACGCTGCCTCCTGCAGCTTCAACGATACTCTTCCCTACTACCTTCTCGAGCGGCCAATCGGCTCCTTTGACAAGGACATCAGGCACGAGTGCGCTGATTATTTCGTTCGGAGTGTCCTCCGAGAACACGCAAACGTAATCCACACTTTTCAGCGCAGCAAGGACCTCCGCACGGTCTTGTTGGTCTACGATTGGACGCTGCGAACCCTTCAAACGCCTCACGGATGCATCATCATTCAAACCGACAACAAGAATATCCCCGAGAGACTTCGCCTTCGAGAGATAGTCAATGTGGCCACGATGCAGAATGTCAAAACACCCGTTCGTGAATACCACTTTCTTCCGAAAGAATTTCCATTGCAGACGCAAACGGAGGAGCCCTGGCAACGCAATGACTTCACCCATGCTTGTCCTCCGACAGGCCATCGTGACGGTCAGCGACCGCGCTGAATAAGGTTTTTTTATCGATTGGTACTATTCCCACTTCACCACAGACGATGCCTCCTGCGAGATTCGCCAACGTGGACGATTCTCCGATATTCGCACCCGATGCCATTGCCATTGTCAACGTCGAGATGACGGTATCACCTGCACCTGAAACATCGGCAACTCTGCGGGCGGCTGTCGGAATCGTTGAGACACTGCCGTTCCGTTCGAAGAGCGACATCCCCTTTTCACCGAGCGTCAGGAGGACATTTTCTGCTGAGAGACGATCCAAAAGGTCTTTTCCTGCTTTCTTGATTTTTTCGTCCGTCGACAGGCGCACTCCTAATGCTTCTTCCGTTTCTTTCCTGTTCGGCTTGAAAATAGTGACGTCCTTATATTCGAAGAAATTGTTGAATTTGGGGTCGACGGCAATAATCTTCTTTTTCCTTTTTGCCAATTCTATGATCCTGACGATGAGTCCCTTTGCCAGGACTCCTTTGTTGTAATCTTCCAGGATGATCCCTTGAATGTCGTTGAGCTGGCGTTCGAGTGATTTTATCAGCTGTTGTTGAACCTCTTCACCGACGTCATTTTTTGCTTCCCGGTCAATGCGAACAACGTGTTGGCCATGAGCGATAACCCTTGTTTTGATCGTTGTCGGACGAGTGTCGTCGAGCACAATTCCATTCGTAGGGAATTGTTGGTCTTCAATAATTTTCTTCAACATCTTGCCGGCATCGTCGTTGCCGATGACTCCCATCATAATAGGGACGCCGCCCAGGGAAGCAATATTGTTTGCGACATTTGCGGCCCCACCCAACCTGGTCGATTCTGATTCAACTTCCACGACGGGAACAGGGGCCTCGGGCGAAATTCTTGACACCGTCCCCCAAAAATATCGATCCAACATGAGATCACCCACAACGGCAATCCGCTTGCCGACGAAGGCGTCATGAAGCATTTGAAGGCGATTCCTGGAAAAAGTGACCAAAGCAAGTCCTTGTAATTATATGTGGTTACAGCAAAAAATATACCGATAAATGCCAGGACAAGCAAACCACCAAAATTGTCGAAAAAATGAGAATGATGGAAATTTAGAGCTTTAAGAAGGACAGAATTTGGATTGCTGCTGTTCAAGGTGGTGGACAAGCAAAACGATTGTCCCGTTGATGCTTCTTTTCATTTCGTGTACTACTGGCTTAGACTAATCGTGCAGGTATGCGGAACCTACTGAAGAACAATTTTTTTCGAATCAATGGTGTACGCCGAGAAATATCCCAATGATCCGTTTGTCAGATTTGTGTTTGGATTGGTGGGAGCCAGCGACGTCGGAGCGCGGTCTGACGTTAAAATGTCGTTCAGTGTATTGAAGTAATCGTACGACGCTTGATCGATGGAGAGCAACTCGACGGTGATGGTGTCTCCCGTCAACACACTTCTCCCTGTTCTCAATCTCAAGGTCACCTCATTTCCGTTCGCCAACTTGTCGCTGAACAAACGGTAGCGTTGACCCGTGACCGAATCAGAAGGTATTGGCCTGCTGTCATGGATGTTTACGCGGTAATAGTTGCCGGGAGTCGGCGGATCTCTGAAAATCATGTATATGAAGTATCCGAGGTCACCATCGAACGCACGCGTTTGAACCGCGTAAAGGGAGTCAATGAGAACTTTTTCCGGCATCGACGAGATTGCACTATAAACTTTTCCTTCTGCGGCAACAGTGAGCGTATATATTCTTCCTGGTATGCCCCTTAATGTTGATGAGCGGTAAGTTCCAGGCACATCTTCTTTGAGCGTGTCAACAGTACCAGCGTTATCGGCAATCGTTACTGCGGCATTCGGAACCGGCGGAAATGTCAATGATGCCTCAAAGTAATTACCCGATTTGCTCAAGACGACGGAGTCGGGCGACTGTTGATCCGTTACAATTCCCT
>CAZOIM010000165.1:0-9091 GCA_964579855.1 uncultured Ignavibacteriaceae bacterium
GAGGCGAGGGGCGCGTACAGGCCATAGCCGTCCGGCGGCGTGTAGGTGAACGTCGCCACGCCGTCGCCGCCGGTCACGACTTCGACCGTCTCGGCGAGCGGGTCGCGGTAATTGATCAGGCCGCGGAAGTCGTCCCCGACGACTACCTTCAGCCGAGTCCCCGGCACGCGCTCTCCGGCAACGCCCGAGTAGGCCGCGGCCATGAGCAGCGCGAAGTCGTTCTCGTAGTAGACCGGCCCGAACGCCGTCAGGCCGGAGACCATCTGGTAGGACTTCGGAATCAGGATGCGCGGCTTGTCGACGGCGAGCTCGATCAAACGCGTGTCCCGCTTGCGGTGTTCCAGGTACAGATATCCGGAGGAGATGCCTGCGAAGGCCGGATTGAGATCGACCGTGTCGACCAGTCGGCTATCCTCGGCGCCGTACTCGTAAAGCACCGCGATCGCCGGCACACACTCGGCGTAGACGTCGCGGCCGGCAGAAACATTCCCGTCCGGGAACATTACGGTGAGATCGCCGCTCTCCGGATCGTAGGCGTAGGACTTGACCGGCTCTTCATCGCGCGCGGCCGACGGCCCCAGCCACACTCTCAGAACGGCGCCGACCGGCCAGGTCGGCATGTGGAAGACGGTGCGGTCGGTTTCGGGAGCGATGCCCAGGAACTGCAGCGGCAGCGTGAAGGTCCTGTTGACGGCCAGCTTGCGAGCCTTATGGTCGAGCGTGAACTGATAGCCGGCGTCCGTCTTGTCGAACGTCCTGCCGGAGTAGGAGTAGCCGATCCAGCGATCGTAGCGGCGCTCCTGATCCAGGCAATAAACGCCCACGAACACCGGCAACTGCGGACGGGGCGTCTCTGCGAGCGTGAACGCCTGGCCGTCCGAGACCGGGCTCAGGATCTCGAGCCTGGCGTTCGAAGAAGGCAGGTAGTAGCCTTCATGCCCGGTAAAGTAGTGCCCATGCCTGATGCGCGCGAAGATCGAATGCGGACGGACGGGATCCTGCGACTTCTCCAGATCGATCAGTTCCAGGTCGTCGGCGTCGCCGATCCCCGCGATGAACTTCTCGGTTCCGATCTCGTGAACGTCGAGGTCCCACTGCGCGGACACGATCGCCGCGGCGTTGATCTCGTTGTCGTCGCGCCAGCGGTGCTGGCCGAGCACCAGTCCAGGTTGGGTGTCCGCCAGGCGTCGGCCTTCCGGGAACAGGCGGAACCGGACGTCCAGGCCCTGGTTGGCTCGATAGAGGAAACCGTTGGCGTCGGCCGTAACAGCCGTAGCCGAGATCTCCGCAACATCGAACGGGCTGGTCGTCAGGCCCCACTCGGAGAACTCCTTCGCAGGTCCGGCGGCGACCGTGATCTCGACGTCCACCTGGGCGACGGCGACAGGGCCGTTCGAACCCAGGTTCGAAGCCGTCTGCACGGCATACATCGCCGGGGTGCCGGGGATGCCGTAGACCGTCTGGTCGGCCCGCTTCAAGGCGATCTTCACGCCGGGCTGGCGGGGGCGGATGACGAGTGAACCCGACCCGTGATACGTGAGCTGCGGATACACCGGCGTCGAGACCGGCAGGGTCAGGCTGATTGATCCGGCGCCGGAGGCCGGGATCCCGGTCAGGCGGTCGATCTGCTTGGCGGTGTAAGCCACCAGGATGCCTTTGACCATCACGTGCCCGGAAGCGGGCAATCCGGTGGTGTCGGTGACGCGCAGCTCGGTCGCACCGGGAGCGGCCTGCACGGTGACCGCGGCGGCCCAGGAGTCTCCCAGCCAGAGAGAGAAGCGTTTGGAGGCGCCGGACTCGGGAGCGAACACCCAGACCGGGTTGGCCTGCGTGACCGGAACCGTGAGAGCGGCGTCTTTGTAGAATCGAAGCATCGGTTTACTTGGCCCAGTAGGAGCGATCGCGCTCCAGCAGTTCGTCGAGATATTCCCTGACCTGATAGATCAGCTTTCCGTTCGAGCCGAGCGCTTTGGAATGCAGCGCAGGATCGAGCAGCGAGAAACAAGCGATCGGAGAAGCCACGGCGCGGAACGGGCACACCCGGTAGCGATAGGTGATCTCGGTCCCGTCCGGCACCGGAGACTCGAAGTGCAGCGTGCGTCCGTCGGGTCCGAGCATGTAACCGGATACCGCCTGGTTGAAGCTCGCGCTCGCGGCGAGCATTCTGCCTTTCTGGAGTCTCACCACGCGCCCTTCGATCGGTTCGGCCGAGACCAGCAACGTGTTGGATTGACGGGCAAGCGTCAAAGCCGGCCCGTCGGCGCCGAGCAGCACGGCCGTATAGTCCCCGAGGGCGTTGATCTCGTCCACCACCGCCGAGATCTGTTTCCATGCCCAGAAGTCGTCGGAGGTCAGCGTGACCAGTTCGATCACGGCATTGCCGAGCTTGAGCGAGCCGAAGCCGATCGTGAGCTCGAAGTCGTCGACCGAGGAGACTTCGAATGCCTGGTTGAGCGACAAGCCGAACTGCAGGTTGAGCTCGTTGATCAGGCCGGTGTACTCGGCCCCGCGCCCGGCCGTGACGGCCAGGTGCATGCGGTCGATGAAGTCCGCGGCGGTCTCGCCGGGCAGCCGGTCCAGACCCACCTGCACGCCGAGCAGATCGGCGTAGGTCGTGGAGTTGGTCTGAGTGACGACGTCGAGGATCATCAGAGGACCTCCACCTTCGAATAGGCGTCGGTCAGGTACACGGTTCGGGAATCGGCGTCCCAGACGTAACCGTCATAACGGAACTTCAGCGGCACCAGGAACGAGCCGGTCCAGGCCCACAGGCGCTGCCGGGAGTCGAACCCGACTCCCTGGACCTCCGGGATCAGGCCGGTGAGATCGAGCGTCGCGAGCGGCGCCACGTCGGCATTGGCAAAGGGGAACACGTCGCGGGTGATCTCGCCCTGCGCGCCTATACATTCGAGAGTGAACAGGTACGTGCCCGTCGCAATCAGGGGAAAGCTCAGGCCCTTGGGAGCGCCGCGGCGCCAGCCTACGGCTCCACTCAGTTCAAGGACCCGACCCTCGGGTGTGAGGATCTTCGTGTCGCCGTCGGGGGTCTCGACCAGGTAGCGGTATTGCGTCATCTGCGCCGAGCCGTCGAAGGCGAACGGGGCGATGTTGACGAAGCGCACTTCGCCGGAGCGGAACGGGTCGAGCGATACGGCGATCCCGTAAAGCGGCTCTTTGATCAGCACGGTCCGGTCCAGTTTGTCGGGCATCGGTTCGCGCCGGTCGGCGTAGTAGAGCGTCGTCGAGTCCCACAGCAGCATCCCGCGGGTGTTCGGTTCGACCGCGAGGCCCGAGACCGGGCGGGGCGGAGCGTAGCACTGAAACGTCTCATAGCCGCCGTAGCGGCTCACGAAGAAGACTTCCTTGACTAGCAGGTCATCGATGGTCCAATAGCGGCGGAAACGCGCGTCCCGGTAGGCCGGATGGATGTAGGGCCGCGACGGGTCGTTCTCGTAGTCGAAGGCGAAGGGGAACAATGCGGCCTTGAGCGTCGCTCCGGCCGGCAGTTCATTCACCTCGACCGTATCGATCTCGGCCCAGGTGGTCGCCGTCTTGTAGTAGCCTTCCTCGGCCAGGTCGAGCGTCTCGGTCCAGGCCACGTCATCGCCCGCCCAGAAGACGCGCGGATGTTTGTGTCCACGGACGACGACCGACACGTGATCCTGGGATTCGGCCATGCCCTCCAACCAGAAGTGCAGGACGCCGGGGATCGCGAGCGCGGCCGTCGCGGTCTTGGGCGTTCCGTCACCGGCGAGAGTGAACAGCGTCGGCGAGGAGAAGGGAACGACCGCGCGGGTCGCATCGACGGCGACTCCGGAGGGAACCGGAAGCCAATCGTCGTAGGGCTTCAGGCTCGTCCAGTTCGTGCCGTCGTTCGAGCCGCGTACGGTTTGCGGGCCCGAGTCCGCGATCGCCAATCCGGGAGGCAACTGCACGCCGTACCACACGCCGCGGTTGTCCAGGTTCGCCGGCACGCGGGCCAGGGTGCGCCCGTCGATCTCGCGGGAGATGCGCGCGTCGCTCTCTTCGAAGGCCAACGCCGCGGAGTTGAGCAACTGGGCTTCGAGCGTGTTCGGGCACTCGCGCGTGCGGGTGTCGGTCTCGTCGAAGTAGTTGAGCAACTCCTGCGTGAGATGGGAGCGGGCGGTCATCAGGGCTTCTCCTGTTTGTGGAGCAGCTTCGAGATCGACATGCCGATCACGGAGCCGACCATGCCGCCCAGCATGTAACCCAGCCAGGGAATGATCGCGTCCGTCTCGGCCATCTTGGCGATCCGCCGGATGACGACGAACGTGAATGTCGCGCACAACCCATCGGTCAGGACCATGGTCCGCATGTGACCGTTGGCCGTCGCCCTGTAGTTGATGACCAAGATCGCGTAGTTGGCGACCTGGACCAGGAACAGGATCAGGGCCACCTGGAGCTCGACGGGCATGTGGAGCCACATGTACGTCATGCCGTCACCGAAAGGCCGATGGCGTTGGCGCGGTCTTCGACCATGATTCGTTCGCCCGACTGCGGCTGGTAGTTGCCGACCAGGAAGCGGGAGTAGCGCGTAGCGTCGGAGCGGCTGCGCCAGATGAAGATCTCAGGCAGCTGACGGTTGGGTTCGCCGATGTCCAGGATGCGCGCGTCGGAGTTGCGGATACGGTCCGCGATCTCGTTGATGATCAGCGGCTCGCCCACTCCGAGGTTGTTGATGTAGAGCGCGGCTTCGTTACGAGCCGCGGCGAGGATGGTGTCCTGTTCGACCAAGGTCGGGGTCGTGTTGAGCCTGAGCGTGGTCACGAGGGAGATGCCGACCAGATCCGGGCTCACGGCCACGCCCGTGATCGGGTAGGCCGCCTGGTCGTCGATCACCTGCTGGACATTGGCGATGAGCGAGCTCGAAGCGGCCGGGGTGATGCCGTAGACGTAGACCAGGAACGTCCCGGCGCGCCGCTCGAAGACGATGTCCTGGATGCCGGGGACCTGAAGCAGGGCGAACCGCAGCGCCGTCTCGTTGGTGCCGGAGGCGGAGCGGATGTGCAGATAAATGCGATAGCGGTAGCTCTCGTCGTCCTCTTCATCGCGGCCGCCGACCAGGCCGTAGTCGTTCGAGACCAGCAGCGAGCCGTAGGGCGCCTCGGCGTAGTTGGTGAAGTTATGCCTGGTGAAGACCTTGGCCGCGGTGTTGCCTGCCGCGCCGGTGTAGAGCGAGCTCGCGCCGAAGTACTGCTCGCTTTGGCCGGCAAGCAGTACGCACATTTCGGACAGATACACCGGGCCGTTCTCGTCGTCGGTGGTGATCCTGACGCCGGCCGGAACGGTGATGTCCTTGCCGTTGTTGACGTCGCCGAACGTCCCCCGCCGGACGTAGAAGCGGAAGTTGCCGTCGGAGGCGTCGACCGAAGAAGCCGACTGCTGGATGCGGTTGATGCCGTACACCTCGCCGAGCAGATCGAGCGAAGTGCCGGTGGCGAACGGAAGCAGCGTCTGGCCGAGATTGACGAACTGGTTGTTCTCGAGCTCGCCCAGCTTGTCGGCCACGATGTCGCCGAACGCACGGGCTTTGCCGCCCGGAGCGAGCTGTCGGATCCCCGTCGCGGCGAGCGCGGTCAGAATGTCGGACTGGTACTCGGCGAAGGACTTGGGTTTCTGAACCATTAGCTCACTCCGGTCTCGCCTGCGGCGTTCTTGGTGACGACGGCTTTCGCGATCAGGCTGCCCGAGACGTACACCATCACGTGCACGCGGCCGCCGTCGGCCAGGGTTTCGACCCGAAACGCACCGCGCGGCATGAACTCGGTCGTGAGAGAGCGCACGACCTGCCGCTTGATCTCGAGTTCGAGCTCGGCATCGACCGTCTTGCCGATCTGCTCTCCCAGATCAGCCCCGATGCGGTACAGCTTCCAACCGTCCAGGGCGGCCTTGAGCCGGGTGCGCACCATGTCCTCGAGGCTCTCGAGACCGTCGGAGCCGGTGAGGGCGATATCGCCCGTGCCGTCGAGCAGCAGACCTCCTTTGGACATCCAGCGCCAGTCGATCATCAGATTCCGATCCCTTGAACCAGACTTCCCAGCCCCTTCTTGGGAGCGAGCAGCCGCGGCTGGCCGGGCACGAGCATGGGCACGGGCATTGCCGCCGAGCTGCCGATCGAGCAGAGCACCATGGGGTTCAACCGCCAGTAGCCGCAGAAGGAGATGTTCTCCGGGGCTTCGGCAAAGCTGATCGGCCCCTGGATCAAAGTGCCGAACTCGGGGTCGATCGAGATGCCGCGGTCGAGGGCGCCGACCATGCGGATCGAATCGTCCTGGACGAGCAGGTAGGGATAGTCCGAACCGAGGTACTGATCGCCGGCGTGGATCAGCTTGGACTGGTTGTCCCGCGCAGTCATGTCGACCCGGCCTGCTCTAGGGATGCGCATTCAGACTCCGTTGGCCAGGCGGTCCATCGAGGGGGTCGTCTGGGTGAAGGAGAAGGCGAAGTTCACCTTCTGGGCAAAGCCCTGGATCAGCACCGGACTTCCGGAGGCCTGGCCCAGTTCGAAGGTCTCCTGGAAGCTGTTGAGCGCCGTGACCACCAACTGGTCGAGCTCCTTCATGGCGCCCGAGGCCCAGTAGCCGGCCTGGTGCATGGCCGGAACCGCCGGCGTCAGCCGGCAGCGGATGTACCGCGTATCGAAGCCCGGGTCGAGCAGACTGCCGGTCGCCACCGTGCCGTCGCCGTTCAGGATGCGGCGGTTGTCCTCGACGGCCGCGACCCAGACCGACGTGATCTGGTTCGAGCCGGAGTGGACCGGGTTCGCCAGCTGGTCGTCGCTGTCGGTGCCGGTCTCGGTCAGGTAGGCCGGCGGCTTCGGCAGGCCTTCGATCTCGGCGGCTTGCTCGGCCTGCTCCATCCAATACCGCCGCGGGCACATCGGGAATCCCTTGGTCGGATCGGACTGGAAGTTCTGACACTGCGAACAGGGCGAGACGATCGCCATGAACTGCTGCGAGACCGCGTGATCTGAGCGGCCGGCATTGATCGCAACCAATGCATCGGGATTCGGCTTCGGCATGGTCCTCTGGGGGTTGTTAGTATAGGGCGCGGCGACTACGTGACGGTCGCGGCGATCTGGCGGAGACGCTTGAAGCTCTCGATCGTCGGCGCGATCTCGAAGTTCCACATGCGCTGGAACTTGAGCTCGTAGAGAGTGTGCAGATCGGTGAGTTGCCAGCCGTTCAGTCCGCCCACCCAAGGGTTTCCGAAGCGCGACAGCGGAGCGACGAACAGATGGTTGGCTCCCTGCTTCTCGTCGGCCAGGAACAGGATCTTGGCCGTGGCGAGCACGAGCAGCGGCACTGCGACCGCCCAGCCTCCGCTGAGGATGCCGACGGCGGCCAGAGCAGTCGCCGCAAGCGAGGCTTCTCCGACCGTCTTGACGGCTTCCCAGGCGACGGCGGACTGGCTGCCGAGCGCCGAGAGTTCGTGCCAGCTCATCAGGCCCTGGAAGGCCGCGAGCAGCCCGGCGGTCATGGCCTCGTTGATGATGACCAGCGCGCGCGGGGTGACGACGGTGAGGTAGCCGGTGTCCTGCTCGAAGATGTGCTGGACCTTGTCCACTTCGATCGGACCGTACATGCCCGTCGCCGGATCGTAGATCAGCAGCACGTCGTAGGGCTCGACCTCGGGCAGGCCGGTCAGGACCAGCTCGCCGCGGTACATCTTGCCGACTTCGCGCCGCAGGAAGCTCTGGGCGTAGCTCTTGCCGAGCGTGGCGTGCCGGACGTTCAGTTCCGGCTCGATGATCAGCTTGTCGCAGTCGAGCACGCGCGTGTGGAAGTTCGGAATCGCGGCGTTGGCCTTGTAGACGTCGCGGTCGACGCGCGCGGCGTTGAAGATCTGGTCGTTCATCCGGATGCCGTTGTGGACGATGTTCTCGTGCGTGATCAGGTGCCAGCGGCGCACGGGTTGAATGCGATCGCCGGGACGGGGATCGGTGTCTTTGCCCTGGGCCTTGTAGGACTCGGTCTGGAGATAGGCGACGAGGTCCTTGCGCAGGGCCACGATCTCCTTCTGCATACGCTTGGCCTTACTGACCGTTCCGCTTGTCCCGGGAATAAACAAGCTCTTTTGCTGCATCTCGATCGCGATCTGATTGAACTCGTCGCAAACCTTATCGAAGACGGTAATGCCGCCCTGGTCGATCATCTTCGTGAGCTCTACCGCCGGGTCGCCGCCCATGCCCCAATCCGCGCCCCACCCTTTGAAAGCCCGCAACACCGACCGGCTGTAGTTCGAGAACAGACTCTGGTAACTGCGGGCCCATTCCTGGAACCGCTTCCAGCCAACGGCGTGCCACCATTTGCGGAACTCCGGATCACTGGTCTTGTCCAGCCGCTCGATCTCGACCGAGTCGGCCATCGGCCGGCGGGTGATCCAGTAGTCGTTGGGGTGGGTGAAGACGAGCGTCGCGTCGGCGCCGTAAGGGAAGCCGTACTGCTTGACGGCCAGGATGTACTCGGCATAGCGCCGGCCGACGTCCTGGAGGATCCACCAAGGCGTGATGTTCGGATCCTTGGGCACGTGGTACTCGGCAGGGAAGATGTTCAGCGGCTTCTCGTACATCATCGAGCGGGAGATGCGCACTTCCTTCGAGGTCCCGTCGATGTTGATGAAGCGGTTGATCGAGATGTTCTCGCCCGAGCGGTCGTAGGAGGTGTTGAGCAGCGAAGCGAGCTTGCTTGCGCCGGCTGCTTCCAATACGTTGGAGGCCATCTCTGCCCAGCCGAAGCCTTTGAGATAAGGCGAAGAGAACTTGCCCACCTGCCAGTGCCCGAAGTGCTTCGCGCCGCTGGTCTTGAGCACGGCCTCCATGATCGTGTCGGTATATGCGGAATCGCGCATGAAAGCGAAACCGCCGTAGGCCGCGCCCGCTCCGATCGCGTTCTTGATCTCCTGCGCGCTCTTGATCACCTCTCCTTGCCCGAGCTGCTTGAGCACTTGACCAGGCGCCTCGAGCAGACTCGAAAGCATGCTCAGATTGGCGTAGCCGTCGTAGCGCAAGTCCTCGGGGGCGGCGTCCATCAGCTCGAGCATGTAGCCCTGGCAGACGACCGTCAGGATC
>CAZOIM010000166.1:0-9042 GCA_964579855.1 uncultured Ignavibacteriaceae bacterium
GCCCGTCAGGTCCCAGACATTCGATTTGAACTTGTTGTAAGTGGGATGAGTGAGGACTTCAGTGAAATAGTTGTGGAAGGACCACAATTTTGGGTTGATTGATGAAAGGGAAACCATCTGGTTGTCGTTCAATATGACGATCAGGTCCTTTTTCAACAGCCCGGCATTGTTCATTGCTTCGTAGGCCATGCCTCCGGTGAGCGACCCATCGCCAACGATAGCCACAACTTTGAATTTCTTGTGTTCGAGGTCCCGCGCCGTCGCCATGCCCAGAGCAGCGGAAAGGGCCGTACTGGCATGACCGGCACCGAACGCATCATACTTGCTTTCGGACCGTCTCAAGAATCCGCTCAATCCGTTGAGCTGACGCATGGTATACATGCGTTCCTTGCGTCCTGTAAGAATTTTGTGTGGGTAAGCCTGGTGTCCGGTGTCCCAGACCAGCTTGTCTTCGGGAGTATTGAAGACATAATGGAGCGCAACAGCCAATTCCACGGCTCCCAGCCCTGCGCCGAAGTGGCCCCCGGTTTTCGAAACGCAATCGATCAGGAAATCCCTGACTTCGCTGGAGACTTTTCGGAGGTCTTTTACATCGAGTTTGCGGAGGTCGGCCGGCTCGTTAATACTATCGAGGAATTGGAAATGCAGATCAGTCATTCTTCCCGCAAATCAGTCAGTTCAAATTGTCCCTTGATATCCTTGCTCAGCGTCTTGATGCGCAGCTCCGCCGCTTTGAGGTTCTCGCTGCAGGTTCGCGAAAGCTGGATTCCTTCTTCGTAGAGGTTCAAGGCTTTGTCCAACGGGACATCTCCCCCTTCAAGCGCGTCGACGATTGCTTCCAGTCGTTTGATGGCTTCTTCGAAGGAAATTTTTGCTGCTTGCTTCGCGGTTTTTTTCGAGGTCATTGCTCAACTCTTGTTTTTACCGTGCCATCGTGAAACTGGATGTTCGCGACATCGCCCTTGCTCAGATCGTTCGAGCTCACGACGACCTCTCCTTGTTTTCGAACGATGGTATAACCCCGCATGAGGACGGATTTCGGGCTCAGGGCTTCGAGTCTCTGTCCGAGCGCCTGATGATTCCGCCCGGCAAGCTGCAGGATATGAGAGGAAGCAATAGCGAGACCCCGTTCCATTTCATCGATGCGCTGGCTCGATTCCCGCAGGAGATCCCTCGGTTTGTTGAACGCATAGCTGCCGACGAATCCGCCTATAGTTTCGCGCAACGATGACACCCTTTCCTCGACGTTGCGGTGCATAGTATACCACATATTGCGCAAAACTTCAATAAGTTCAGAGCGGTCCTTCACGACCATTTCTGCCGCTGCTGATGGCGTTGGAGCACGCAAATCGGCGACGAAGTCTGCAATACTGAAATCTATTTCATGTCCGACAGCACTGATCACCGGAATGTGAGAAACATAAATTGCCCGCGCAACTACTTCTTCATTGAACGCCCAGAGATCTTCCAATGAGCCTCCACCTCTTCCGACAATCATGACATCCACCTTGCCGTAACGGTTCAGATCGTTGATGGCTGTCGCAATTTCCTCGGCGGCCCCAACACCTTGCACGCGCACAGGAACGAGAACGATTTCGACCGACGGGAATCGCCTCGTGAGTACACTTCGAATGTCCTGCAGGGCAGCCCCTGTTGGGGATGTCACAATGCCGATGCGAGAAGGGTACTCCGGGATTGGTTTCTTGCGTTCCGGGTCGAATAGACCTTCCGACTCAAGTTTCTTCTTTAGACGCTCGAAAGCAAGTTGGAGTTCACCCAGGCCGACAGGCTGAATTTGATCACAATCGATTTGGTAATTGCCACGAGGCGGATAGACGGTAATCGATCCCCGTGCAATCACTTTCATTCCATCTTCGGGAATAACCGTCAGACTCGCCACTCTGCTCCGCCACATCAAACCAGAGAGTTGTGCACCCTCATCCTTGAGGGTAAAGTACAGATGTCCTGACGAATGCTGTTTGAAATTTGAGACCTCCCCCTGAACCCACACGCGTGGGAATTTCGTCTCAAGGGACTGCTTTATCTGGCGGGTAATGTCAGATACAGAAAATATTGTCTTCTCGTTAGCCATTACGTACCGCTATAGTATGCATACTTTCGCGGACAATCAAGAAATCGAAGAGTCTTCCACCAATTCGGCAAACGTCCGCTATCGGCTGTTGCAGACACCAACTCCACTGTCTCATCGTCTTGTCTTTCCTCCATCGCTTTCCTATATTCAATCTACAAAACTTAGCCAGCGTGAATTCCTATGAAAAATGATTTGTCCACCGAAGTCGATGTCCTTGCAATCGGAGCGCATCCTGATGATATTGAACTCTCGTGCGGCGGCACAGTCGCCAAGCTTGTCAAAAGCGGGCATAAGGTGGCGATCGCCGATGTTACGCAAGGCGAATTGGGAACTCGCGGCAACAAGGAAATTCGTTCGAAGGAAGCCGCTGCCGCAGCAAAAATCCTCGGCGTGGTTACACGAAGGAATCTCAAAATCCCGGATGGGGACATCGAATTAACCAAGGCGAACCTCGCCAAGGTCATTTCCCTGATACGAGAGCTTCGCCCGAGGATTTTGATCATTCCACACTCCATCGAACGACATCCCGATCACGTTCACGCACACCGGTTGTGCAAAGAAGCCTGGTATTATGCGGGACTCCACAAGATTGAGACATCATTCAACGGCGCTGTTCAGAAACCGCACCGTCCTGACAATTTCTTTGAGTTCATGCAGTGGTATGAGTTCACGCCCTCATTCATCGTTGACATCTCCAGCACATTTGATGTGAAGATGAATGCGATCAAGGCTCACTCTTCGCAGTTCTTCGATCCAAAGAGCAAAGACCCTGAGACGATCCTGAGCAAACCTGAGTTTCTCGAGCGGATTAAGACGGAAAGTGAGTACTACGGGAAGAAAATCGGTGTGAAATACGGTGAGCCGTTCTATTCCTGGACGCCGCTTGGAGTGAAAACCATTTTTGACTTTGTGCTTACGAAGGGTTGAACGGATTATGACAATTTCCTAGAATCCAGAACGCCCCCGCTTCTCCTTGGATCAATGTTCTATTCTGCGATATCCGGACGCCAATCGCAATAGCATTCCCTCCGAATTCGATTTGTTATTCGACGAACTGAGTCGTTGACTCTACTGCCCCGTGTGGCAATCCGTGCAATTCATTTCCTTCCATGCGTTCCCAACATCTTCGGGATGCTGAAAGACCAGCCCGGCCGCATTCAATGTCGTCGGCATCGCTGCAGTTCCCTGATACAGGATCGTATGACAACTGTTGCAGTCCTTCGGAATTACATTTCCGTCGACGCTTTTGTGTTTGCCATCGTGACATCGGAAACAGCCAAGACTCGTCATATGGCCGACGTTGTTAGGATATGCCTGCCAGCTCACCCGCATTTCGGGGAAGAAATTTCTGCTATACTGTGTTTTCAATTCTTCTGACGCAGCAACGATGAGATCCTTTTTCTGAATTGCGACCGACGGATAGTGTTCCTTGTAGTATGCTTCGAACATTTGCGGAATGGAATCCATCGCGCCGGCAGTCGTTGCGTATGGCACGACAAGTGCCTGGATGGAAGCGGCGCGGACGTTGGGAAGTTCGGTGCTGATTTTTCCCAATACCATGCTTTGGTCCACGATGCGAACAGGAGGCTTGTACCCGTGTGAAGGCTGGTTGTGGCACCCGATGCAATCGAGTTTGTGTAAGGGAAGTTTCTTCAGGTCTTCAGCAGATTGCGACGCGTCCGTGGATACATATTCGGTGACTTTGCCTGTAGCTTTATTGCGCGCCTGAATCCACGGGATTGATTGTTCCAGACTGTCCGCAGCGACGTATGTCATCTCCTCGGCAATATTCATGTGATAATGAATCCCGCGCGAAGGTTCTTGCTGTCCGGCCCCTCCGCCCCCTACCTTCATCAACAGGTCGATCGTCCAGCGCGTATTCTTCTCATCCGATTTGAAATATGTCTTCAGTTCTTCTTTTTCTCCGGCGAAGACTGCAGGCCAGTGGCATTGTTCGCACGTTTCCTGTGCCGGACGCAGGTTCTTGATCGGGATGGGAATCGGTCTCGGAAAATTGTTTGTCAATACCGCGTACACCTGGTATGCTCCGGACAATTTCGAACGTACATACCAACCTGCGCCTCCGCCGACGTGACAATCAACGCAACGGACCCTCGCGTGGGGAGAATTTTGGTATGCGGTATACTCGGGCGACATGACCGAGTGACACGTTTCTCCGCAGAACGAAACAGATTCTGTCCACTGAAAAGCCTGATAGCTACCGTAGGTTGTGAAAAGCAGAAACACGACAAATATGATCGAAAAATAGGTGACAGCATTTCTCTGTTCGGGGACGTTGAGATTCAGCGTAAAAACCATTCGGCTCGCCGGCATGCCCATTCGGACACGTCTTCGTTCGCGCACGATGCCTGCAAAAATGATGATCAACCCAATGACGAGTGGAATCGGCAGTACGACATACGATATTATTCCAAAATAGGCCGGCGGATTCGCCTGGATCTGATCGACCAGGGTCAAAAAGACGATGGTGGCGAAACTCACGCTTGCAACCGCTGCTCCTGCAAGGCTGATCGGATTATAAAAAATGTTCGGCAAACGTCTCTTCATAGGTTCCTCTGGATGGATGCGGCGTGCTAGAAAGTCATTTATGCAAATCAGGGTTGTATTCTCTGCAAACGAATTCTGTTCGCGACAATAATCTAATTGTATGATTCACAAAATACCACATCAAAGAAATCCAGTGGCTATTCCGTTTCGCTAGAATTATCAGGAAAGGGCATCTTGCCACCTCCCTCTCGGTGGAGGTGCCAACACTTAGAATACCCCAGGCACAAACATTTTAGTGCGCGTCATATACTCTTGATAGGGCTGCCCGAAATACCGGATACATTCAGCTTCATCTGCCTTTGCTGTCGCGATCAGGAAGAATATTGCACTGAGAGTCAGGGCCAAGGAGTACCATGAAACTTCTTTAAGAAACACACCGCATGAAAGAAAAAGTAATGACGCGTACAAAGGATGACGAATGTAACGGTATATTCCAGACGTCACTAAGGTCGACGTCTTTTCAAACAACAGCAAGGTGCTGTCTTGCCGATTGTGGTCGGGTTTACCCAATACTTTTATCAAATAAATCCCTTGTCCTACACATATAAGGGATGCGAGCAAGAACACCCAGGAAACAATTTGGAGAGTGGAAAAGGGGTTTGAGAACCAAGCTTCAAAATTGATGAGAATGAGAGCAAGGATCGCTTCGAATGAAAAGAATCGGTAGAAACCATGCGACCGAACGACGATCAATGACTTCCACGATACATACACCAGACAACCTGACACGACCACGAACAGTGCAATTTTTGGAATTCCAGTCTCCATAGTACGCGCCGATCAGGTCAAAAAGAACTTTGGTAATGAAGCATTTGTTCCCCCGGCGTAGCTCATATAACGCGGAGAGCGCGGCAATCGATGAAGCGCTGCGGACGAGCCTGCTCATGGTTTTTGAATCAGAATCACCTGGCGCTGGGATTAATCGACCTTCTCCTTAAACTCGGAAAGCCACTTCTCCGCTTCTTCCCGTTTGCGAAACGGTCTTACTTCGCAAACGTCTGCAACGAGGAATTCGAGCAACCGGAGCATTCCAAATCCGAAATCGGTATCCACGATGACTGCTGTAGGACCGAGTTTCGATTCTTTTCCCATCCGACGAAGGATTTCTACAATCGTGCGCACTTCCTCCGGCGAAAATGCCGGAATGTAATCCCGGGCGTCGATTAATTCGGTGTAGGAAAGGCCTACCTCGATGCGCTCTGCTTCGAGGTGTTTACGGATATCATCCAGGGTAATTGGACCATCGGCCGTCACGAAGACCCGCCGCTGGGCATGATCCACCGTTGTTGTGTAGCTCATGCGCCCTCCTTGAAAATATATATGATGCAGTTTGGATATCAGAAAGACTCATACACCCGCGTATTTATGTAGAAGCATATTTGCATGGAGCTTAGCCGCTTATCGGTGTGCCGTGAGCTTATCATACCGACACCATCGCCTCGATGGCCAGCTGGCGACAAGACAAGAAGTCAGCGACCGAGTCCGGCTTTATGTTTTTCGAAGATAGCAATGACATTCTTATGCACATTTGATTCGTAGGAATGTTTGCTGGTTTCGAAAAGTTCGCGCGGAGTAATTCCTCCATAGATATTGGCCTTCCTCCTCAGATCGGCTCCTGATGCAATCAGGAACTCTACTTGTTCGGGCAAATTCAATGGAACAACCTGCCTGTGTGATTCCACGCCATTGCTGCCCGCGTAATGCAGGAGAGTCGCGTTGTGGCCGTACTGCGATCGTGTGCTGATCAAGTCTGGCGACTCTGCCAAGAGTTCTTTCAACAACGATAGATTTCCAATGAGCATTGCGTCGACTGCCTTCTCGAACTTCACATTCGATCGTCTGTCAGCAATAGAATCAACGGTATTCCAATTCTGGAATCCGTATTCTCTGGCAATGGTGGATCTTCCGTCGTCGATATTGAAACCGTGGCTCAAGATCGCGTCGTCGTGTTTACCGACCAACTCAGGATGCCAGGAGCCGATCTGAAAACAGGCTGCATCATCCCGATTGTGATGGGCCTCCGTCAACCTGACTGCCTGAAGTTGGAGCTGTCTTTGAATCGGCAACGAATAGAAATCACCTGCGAAGAGATCCGCGTAGAGATCGCGTACCTTCTGAACCTTGGGATCCACATACACGTTCTCAATGATCATTGGATTTTCACGGATTCGTTATTCTGGCTGGCTGCCGTCATCCTGATTATCGCGCGATGCCTTTCCTTTTACAATTTTTTCAATATAAGATACTGGTAATTGGTCAATTGCAGAGAGGTTCCCAATATCATGGTGTTGTTTGTGAGGGCATTGAGCCAGTTTGTGTTCTGCAATCCAGTGGGTACAGTGTAAGCAATTGAATTGTTTCTCACATTCACAACAATCAACACCTCCGTACTGTCTCGTGACTTCTCAAAACACACGACATCTGCGCTCGAATAGTCGGTGTTTGTTCCTTTACGCGCAGTCGCGGAAGTGGTATACACGGCCATTATTTGTTTGTAAGCACCGAGCATATCCGGATTGTCGGACCAATTTATCGGTGAGTTGGAAAAGAACGGAACGTTGCTGACTCTTCCGACTTCCTGGCCGGTGTAGAACAAGGGAACACCATCCATGAAAATGGTCGCCACGGATGCAGCCAACGCGCCTGCTTTGCCATTGAACAGTACCATTGGAGTGCTGTTCCAGGCCGATTCATCGTGATTTGTGGTGTACCGTAATCTCAGTTTTCCACCTGGGACATTGGTGTATTCATTAGTGTTCGCAACATAAAGGAAGGACGCCAGTCCGCCCTGATAGGTACTCTGCATCGTGGAATAGAAATTCCATCCATACATCACATCAAAGCCTGCGGTGAAGTGGTCAAGCCTTGTACCTTCAGCCAAAAAGAGAAACTTCCTGTTTGGGATACTTCGTATGGATGTGATCGTTTGGCCCCAGAAATCATACGGAATACCGTCTGCGTAGTCGCAACGGAATCCGTCAACATTGGCCGTCATGAGCCAGTACTCCATTGCATCGAGCATTGCGTGTCGCATGTCGGTATTGCTGTAGTTCAAATCAGCAACATCAGTCCAACCGGTACCTGGGGGACTAACGATGTTGCCCGAAGCGTCTTGTGTGTACCAGCTTTTGTTGCTTATCCATGTATTGTCCCACGAGGTATGGTTGGCGACCCAATCCATGATAACGGCGATGCCTTTCGAGTGTGCGAGCGTCGTCAGACTTCTCAAGTCATCCAGCGTGCCATATTCCGTGCTCACAGCCTTGTAATCCTTCACACAATATGGCGAGTTGATTGAATTCAACTGCCCTATAGGATGAATCGGCATCAGCCATACAACATTCACTCCCAGGCTCTGTATTGAATCCAGTCTGTTGATGACTCCCTGCAGGTTTCCGGTGGTACTGAATGCGCGTAGATTCACCTCATACATGACGACATCATCCACTGCGGGCATGTTCGTGAACGGCGTTCCGTATTGATCATAATTTGGTCCGGTGACATTGTTGTTGTTTGTCGGCGCATTCGCATTTTTCTTGCAGGAGACCTGAAGAAGGAGTAATGCTGCGAGAACGCTATGCTTAATCAAGTATTTCATAGTTGCTCATGAATTTGATCGTCCAACAGAAAAAGCAATTTGTGTTATCGCGAACTGACAACTGAATCAATCCGAGCCTTGAAAGCCAACAGCCTCGTGGAGATCGAGGTAAACGAGATGTTTTGATTGATGAAGCATATCATTAGTCTGACAGGATGATTGAATCGCCGTTCCTCAATATTCCTTCGACCAAAACTGCGCAATAAACACCGGCAAAGTTATCGTGTACTTGGACGACTTTGCTTAAGATTTCAGGGTTGTGTTCGCCGGTGTCAGGGTCGAGCGAAATCATTTTACAGCGAGGGTCGCGTTCCAGAACCATAACCACCGCGTTCGGACCGATACGCAGTTTGCGACCGACCAACTCATCTTCGGCAAAGCCGTTTCCTGATACGAGATTGAAATAGATGTTTGCCCGAAAACGTCGTTTATCAATCGGGATGCCCGACTCTGCTTCGACTTGTCGGACAGTTTGCAGACTTATCAATGACACCGGGCGACAATCGGTCAACGCGCGGTCTGAACGCACGAGAGTGAGGTGATTTTCACCACGCAATCCTTCACCGAGCATTTCTATGAGCGCCGGATCATCGACAGCGATCACCGCGCCTGACGGCGTAACGACATCCAACGTCAGGTCGTTCGATTCGGCGTTTGCCGGAGTGACACCAGGCGCGATGCTCATCGCTTCAGTCAAATTCGGAGGCTTCGCAGCTCTTTCCGGGTAACGAAACTGTGGACGATAGCGCAGCATTTGCTCTAGTGCCGTTGCGTTCAGATAAGG
>CAZOIM010000167.1:0-1378 GCA_964579855.1 uncultured Ignavibacteriaceae bacterium
CTCACACTCAGCGAGACCAAAAAGAAATACAACGTCGCAATCCTTCCTCTTGGATCAACTGAAGCGCATGGACATCATCTTCCATACGGTTCTGACGCGTTTCATACCTCGGCGATTGCAGAGCGCGTGTGCTCGGCAGCGTGGAAGAAAGGGTCCCGGGTACTTCTGCTCCCTACAATTCCGTATGGCGTCCAGGGAAACACGATAGGATTTCCCCTAACGATCAATGTCCATCAGACTGTTCTCGACGAGATTGTTACCGACATCGTCAAGTCGTTGGAGCATCACCGCGTTCTCAAACTTCTCATCATCAACGGACACGGGGGGAATGACTTCAAACCGCTATTGCGATCACTCTACGGCAAAACAAAAGTGTTCGTGGGACTTGCGGACTGGTGGGAGGTCGGGAATGATGTATTAAGCGCGACGTTTGAACGCGATGGTGAACATGCAGATGAATTGGAAACAAGTGTGAACCTAGCACTGATCGGTGAGCTTGTTCATCTTGAATGCGCAGGAGCTGGCAAGGTACACAGTTCGAGATTTGAAGCCATCAACAAAGGGTGGGTGTCCATAGCGCGCCCGTGGCATTTGTTCACAGAAGACTCAACGGCAGGCGATCCTCGGAAAGCCACAAAGGCAAAAGGAGAAAAGTACATTCAAGTGGTAGTTGATCGACTGGCAGAATATGTCATAGCTCTTGAAAAGAGCAAAATGGATGGGCGTTTCCCTTATTGAGATTGTTTCGACGAATCTGATGGGCTGCGGAGATGACTCTTGGAATGAAATTCAGTGTGGGGTAAGTATGGTACAGAACTTCTTCGAACGACTAAACCGATGACTATTCTGTGATCGTCAGGAGCACCGAGGCCACATGAAGAGAAGAGGATGAATTAACTGCATTGAACGAAAGCAAATCTTTCTGAACAATTCCGCGATTCTCAGATTTCCCATTCGCTATTGAAGCGGACGCACTTGCCAATCCATTATGCCCAACTGGAGATTCTTTGCCTAGAGATCCATCCGCGTCGGAGGTATTCGAAGAAAGCGTTACTTTCAGGGCGGATTTTGCGAGGCGCGTCTTGAAAGTTTCGGATGCCAGATTAGAAGATATGTCTTTTGTGTTTCTTACCGAGGCGAAGCTTTTTGCGATCATTTGAGGTGCCCGGCTGACGCCAAAGGTGACAACCTGGACTGCTGAACTGGATTGCTGACCAAGGACAATACCGCTGATCATCACCGACAGAACGACTGCTGAACCTATCGATCTTAAACCTTTCACGGATTAATCCTTAATTGGTTAATGTCAGTGTGACTACGCGACTCTGCGTGGAGACCTCACTCACATCCGCGTTTGCGGCAAATGTGTAGTTGATGG
>CAZOIM010000167.1:1478-6518 GCA_964579855.1 uncultured Ignavibacteriaceae bacterium
CTCTGCGTGGAGACCTCACTCACATCCGCGTTTGCGGCAAATGTGTAGTTGATGGACTGATTGACCTCGCTGCATTTGCTGATGCCCGTTACAACATCGACTGGTGTGATTGCTCCGGACAGATCAATCGTTCCGGCGCTCGAGGCTTTACTGCTCGACATCCTAATCATGAGTCTTGTTCCCAAAGGCATTCTATCACTTATCGAGGCAACGATCTTCATGTTGTCAAGATTGGTGGTGAGATTGTACCTGGTGTTTGCATCGCTCACACTTGAAAGGTCGGAGCCCGCAACTGCGTCGGTTATCGTGAGGGGGTTCGGGTTTCCAGTTACAGAGATTTTTGTGATCGGTTTTACTTCGATGGTCACAGACTGGGTCGCGCTACTTCCATCAGATTGGGCCAGGGCGTTTCCTGAGGCAATAACGAACAAAAGTATGGAAGTTGCGGTTCTCACTATTGGCAAGCGTGAACGAATGTAACGAATTCGACTGCCCAATGTCAATAGGTAATTCTTGTCTGTATGCGATTTGCGGTTATTCATTCTCGTGATCAGGTGACTGCAATTCACCTGCCAAGCGAAATTGAATTCCTAATTCCTTTCCTTCTTGGTGTAAGAGATTGCTGCGTAGAGAGTTAATGTAGAATATTGAGATTTTGTCGGATCGTTCGGAAAGAATCCAAATGTATTTTCTACAATGGATTAACCTTGGAAAGATTAGAAATGTCAATGAAACGAGGACGAATCAATTGCGGTAGTCGGCAGGATCAAGTGCTCATTCACTTCTTCTGATCTTCACGCACATTTCTTCCGCGTCGTTCTTTGTTTTGAAACCTGTTAGGAAGACCCGATAACGCCTGCCCAACGATGGGATCGACACTCCGACCGTCGACGATTTCTTCCCGGAGAATTTTTCTGCCGACTTGGATACTCGAACCGCTTTCGATTTGGTGATCCACGAAGATATTTGAAGAATGTATGTTCTTCGGGTTATGTCGTAGAATACTAAACAAGGCGAAAGCTGTTTCTGAACTATTCGACGGAGTTCAACTTTCTGTTCAGGCTTCGTTTGTGTTCGAACTGCTGGTGGCAGCTCCGCTTTTTGTTGAGGCTTCGCCGATGGCGCCTGAATGATCTCGCCTTCCTGCAGCATTTTGATCGTTCTTCTCCTTGGCCGTACCTCGATCATCACATCGTTCTTGTCTCCAGGTGCTGCGTCGATATCGATCGTCTCCGGTAGAATACTATGGTATTCAGGAATGTCACCACCGATAACGTGGAGCATCCATTTACCGGGTCGAATGTCTGTGAACGAAAATCTCCCGTGATTGTCTGTCACTCTTCGATTGTAATCTGTCCCATTGGTCAATTCAAGGAATACTCCAGGAATCCCTCCAAGCGGAATGGAGGATGTCGTCGTGTCTCCGAGAGCTTGTTCCTTGCTTCCGAAGAGAAGAACTGTTCCCGTAACAAGTACACTTCTCGTGACCCCGAGGTCGAGCGCCGTTTCTTCTCCGCCTAGAATCTTAACCTCCATCGGCATGGATTGCTTCGCTATTCGATCCAATCCGATGGTCGCTCTATCAATGGTCAGGAAAATCGAGCCCGGTTTCAACGAAGCAAAGAAGTACTCTCCCTTTCTGTCGGTCAGAGCTGCATCTTCCCCGACACTGATCAACACATTAGCGAGACCCTTCCCCGTCTCGTCACGAACCGTCCCTCGCAATTGACCAACGGCCGTGATCCGCTTGATGGGGACTCCCACTGGTATCGAGTACTCGAGGGCATACGCTGTCTGATTTCCTGACGTGGCAGGAGAAATGATGCTCTCCCTTGCACGAAGCGCAATCTTGTGGCCGAACGGAAAAATGTGTTCCAAAGAAGCTTCGATTAAGTTGTAGGTTTGGACAGGAACGACGTTCAGTCGACTTGTATATAGGTTCATTTGGAATTGGGTGGATTGGCCAAAGAGAATCCAGGCATTCAAGCTCGCGGAGATTCGTTCCTGGTTCTCACTAGTGTACGCATCCTGACCATTGGTGTATTCCACAGAGGCATTGTAGTTTTGATTTCCAACCGGTCTGAAACTTGCGTTCAGTGCCACTCTCCTGAAAGGGAAATCCTGATTGAGCATTTCGTCTCGCGTTGTCCCGTAGTCGCCATTCACATAGATATTCGCGTTCCGAAAGTTATATCCAAGACGGCCCTGGATGACATCCTCTTGCCTGTTGTATTTTGAATTGCTGAAATCATCCTTGTGAATATTCCGCAAAAGGTAGATGGCCGCGAAATCCGTGTACGCGGCTCCAATTTGGTAGGACTGATCGTTCGGAGCATAGATCTGGTTTGTATCTCGTGCAAGATTTCTAGTCTCCTGTCTGGCATATGTTTCTATACGGATATTACGCGAGGCCTGGAGGTTAATCGTGGCGGAAAGAAAACTGATATCTTGATAGTATCCGCCAAACTCGGGACCAGCACGGACATACCGCACGTCGTATCCGATCCACGGTTGGTATCCGTTCAACCTGGCTGAATAAGCATCATCGCGTTTGCCGTCTTTCATACCGGATCCATATTCGAGATCGAGGTTGGTTCCGGTTATGGGCTCGAAGAGCCCGCGCACTGTCGCTATGTCACTGCTGGATTGATCCCGCTTTTGGAGATAATTCAATCCGATAGATGCACTCTTTGCGATGCTGTAGGTGAGATAACCGGCATCTTCTTTTTGAGATTGAGTTGACCAGCGGTTTTCGTTATAGAATCCTCCTGCAGTCAGTGGTCCTACAATCGCTTGTCCTCCGGCACCTGTTGCAAACCGCCCATATTCTGTAAGGGTCGAAAGCGTGTAATTCAAATCACCGGCATACGCTTCAAGGTTTTTCGAATGATACGTAACATGATATTCATCACGCTGACCCAGGACCGATTTCGTTTGTGTTTCCGGCCCGCGAAAAAGGAACTCAAGCCTGTCGCTGTGTTGTTCGCTGAGACTTCCAGATCCAAATGCCTCAGCTTGTGTAGCAAACAGACGATCCTCACCGACCTCTCTGAGACGCAGTGTAACGGGGTATTCAAAGTATTCGTTTTCGACATTCGTGGCTCGGGAAACAACTTCAACGACGCTCGAAGCACGGACATTCACTGTAGAATCCTCGCCGGAAACGGCTTCCAATTCAAGTGTGTGACTTATCTTTCCCAACTTTGAATCCGTTGCAACGCCCACGATCAGCTGCCTGACCTCTCTTGGTCCAAAATGCTGTACTGCCGAATCTATGATGATGGGAAAACTGTTCGAGCTCCGTGTTCGCAAATGAATTGAAGTCGCCGAGTTTCCTTTGTTTGAGAGGAGAAATACGGTGGGGAACGTTGCGCCCGCTACAACAATCCTCGGCGCTTCAAGCACAGCCAGTTCCAGTTGAATAACCGGTGGAACGATCACCTGAATTGCGGTGCTTCCTTCGGTGCCCGTACTGTCCCGGACCGAATACTCAATCTGGTATTGCTTTGCGGCTGCGTCGGGAGGGATTGAAAAGGAAATCAGACGAATATCACTGCCACGCGGAGGAAGATCGAATGGAAAATCACGAATCACAACTTTCCAACCTTCGGGAAGATTTATCGTGGAACGGAATGGACCACCAACCGATGTTCGACTTGTTACCTTTACTCCTACAGCAACGATTGAGCCCGGTTTCGCAGTGATGCCGCCGCTGACAGCGAGCTGGACGTCAACCAGTTGCTGCGATCGTAAGGTACCGATTCCAACAAGAAGGATTGACAACCACAGGGTAAAAAAAATCCGGTCGGTTCGGACCGGATTGTGTCTGATTACCGTATTCAAAGATAGTGCTCAAAACTTTAGAGTATACTGACCACCATAGACATCGTCTCCACCTGCATCCACAACAACGAGTGCCTTGTAAGTGCCTTGCGGGACACTTTTAACATCGATAAGTTGTCGAACGGACGTCCCGGGATATATCCGGTATTTGACACCGGTGAATTTACCGACCGGAGCTCCCTTCGCGTCAAATAATTGCAGCGTAACATCCGGTCTCATGCCTATATCACCGGTATTCTTGATATCAATCCGCAATGCCCGTTTACCGCCAGTAGTATCAATGGCAACTCCCAGAAATTCTATCTTCTTCGCTCCCGTGTTTGCAATCGAACTTGCTATTTGAATACCGTAACGGATCGTCTGCATGATTCCCATTTGAGCTTTCTTATCTTTCTGAGGAAGTGATGATTCGGCCGATCCCTTCTGAATGCCTTCCACCATTAACATACTCCAGTATGTACCAACGAGTTTTTTCCCCGCCAAGTCCTTCGGCACGGTCACGGTATAATTCACTGCCATCGTCGCCAGAGCGGGAAGTGTGAGGTATGAAGGACTAAAGGCAATCCATTTCGCGTTGGAACGCGGTAGTGTCCCCGGCTCACCGTAATTGTTCGTTCCATCGCACTGAAACGAATAATCCGTTTGATAAATTTTTGCTTCCTGGGGTTCATTCGTGTCATTTCGAACGACTATGACACCGGTGTATGAATCGCCGGGTTTCGTATCCTTATCCTGACTGAGCTCGCCGATAACGGACACTTGGGCGGCCAAACCTGCCGCAAGAAGTGGGATAAAGAGCATGGCACGCAACCACGCGGAAACGAGTGTTCTCATAGTTCTATCCCTATTGAAGCTGGATGGTGTAAGTGATCGTGTATACGTCATCCCCCAGTTCCGCACTGTTGCCGTCACTAAAAGCTGCTGAGGCGGTGAACTGAAGTTTGCACGTCGCAGTTGTGAATCCGGTTCTTGGTATGCTGGTAACAAAATCTGTAGCTGGATTTCCGTTGAGAAGCGATACTTGCGGTGCGGCAACACCCCGCGTCACGTTGGTCGCCAGAACACTGAGATTGTAGTCCTGACCAGGGCAGGAAGCGGAAACAGTAATCTTTGAAATTGCGGCTTGCTTTCTGTAGGTAAGCGTGCAGGCTGTATTTATTACGCTGACAGGCTGACCTCCTGCGGTTCCTGTAGTAA
>CAZOIM010000167.1:6618-8951 GCA_964579855.1 uncultured Ignavibacteriaceae bacterium
GTGCAGGCTGTATTTATTACGCTGACAGGCTGACCTCCTGCGGTTCCTGTAGTAATCGTCATCGTCTGATTTCCGCCTGCAATGCTTATCGCTTGTGCCGAGATCCCAGATACAAAGACAAATCCCAGGACAATCAGGAAAGAAAGATGACACAATACATGTTTCATCTAAGTTCCTCGGGATTATTGCGTCAACACGGTGAATGTAATAGTGTGGGAGTCGGTCCCCGTACCCTGGGATGCAAGGGCAATTGCTGTGTACAACAGGCTGCAGGACCCGGAGCTTCTGCCTATGTTGAGAAGCAAATCATTCGCCGTGGTGGAGAGTGTCACTTGAGCAGCAGCCGTTCCGACGGTTGGATTGACGGCTACGAGCTGCAAGGTGAATTTGGGCGCTGCTAGACTTGTATTTACCGTGATTTTCTTAAGGCTGCTGTTGATCCCCCAGGAAAGCGCACTTGTCTGGTCGGTCGTCATCATTTGATTCTGTCCAGCAATTGCATTGGAACCAGAGACAGTGAGATTGACAATACTACCAGTGATTTGGACAATCGTGATGGTCTGAACCTTGACCGTGATTTTGTTGGTGGTCGTTCCATAGATTTGACCGAATGCACTCTTCGGCAGTATGCCGAGGAAGAGCATAGCAATCGCGGGTAAAAGAACCTTTCTTTCGACTGCGGCCACCGATCTTGCTGCCACTCTCATTTTCTCAAATGTACCATTCATGGCCGCAACATTCAACAAACCCATTTCAGCCGCCGGTAATGGTATAGGTTATAAGATGCGACTCAGACCCAACTCCCTGTTCAGTCGTTGCCAGGGCCGTAAACCTGAGATTACAGCTGCCAGCCGATTTTTGCACTCCCAAAATCAGATCGTGGGGTGAATTATCAGAAAGCGTTACTTCCGGTTGCGCGACGCCTGGACCCGAGCCCGATTTCTTCGCTTCAATCTTGAGAATGAATCTGGGTGAAACTAAATCCGATCCAACTGCGATTTTTCTTGAATCACCATTGCTTGTCCAGAGTAACGTCGTACCGGCGTCAATAGCCGCATTGGGTTGGGTGGCATTTTCATCGATGCTGCTGATCTGTAGTGTCAGTGGGCCGCCGACGAGGCCAATTTTGTTGAGTTCCATCACGCGGAGAGTGACAACTTGCGTAGAAGCAGCCTGTTGGGAATAAGAGCGTTGCGCAAAGAGAGTTGCAATGAGTCCTACCGCAATGACGATATGCAGGGTTATATTTTTCGGGTTCCGTTTCATGATTATTGTCTGAGTGATGCCAGCATTATCTAATAGTGTTTCCGTAAACAACGATTCAGTTCGTAAGCGTTAACGTTACCGTCCTTGTTGTCGACGTCAACATTCCGGCCGACGCCAGCGCAGAGAAGGTATACCCAATGGCCTGACCCGCATCCGCGCCTCGGTTGATTGCGGTAACTACGCTCAGAGCGCTTGCGGATGTGGCGTTCGAAATATTAATTGTCCCAGCGCTTGTTCCCTTAGTACTCGCAAGGTTGATGTTGAGTGTATACCCTGCCAGGAGGGCTGCGTCAAGATTTGCTGTAATCTTCACCGTGTTACCGAAATTCTGAGTGATGCTGTAAGTCGTTGAATTATCGGAAACAGAAGAGAGCGCATCCGTACCCGCTGTCCCCGTTGTTACAGTGAGAGCAGCAGGATTGCCCGAAGTAGAGATCTTGTAGACCGTGCTCACCGTTAAATTGACACTCTGTGTTGCGGTAGACTGTGCAATCGCTCCCTGAACGGCAAATGCACAACCAAGTGCGAATGTGATAACGACTGACTTTTTCATTGGGTATCCTCTATCTACTGTGTGGCTAAATATACGATTTTTTTCACTTAGTTCGTCAGCGTCAATGTGACCGTTTTGGAATTGCTCGAAAGCGTCCCGGCAGAAGCAAGAGCCGAAAATGTATATGTGATCATTTGCCCAGCGTCGGCTCCCTTCTGAATCCCAGTCACCACACTCACTGCACTTCCACTTGTCGCATTGGAAATATCAACACTTCCGGCACTGGTTCCTTTCGTGCTTGCAAGCGCCAACTTCAACGTGTATCCAGCTGCTAAGGCACTGTTGAGGTTCGCTGTTACTTTCACCGTGTTTCCAAAGTTCTGGGTTATACTGTATTTCGTTGAAATGTCGGTAACTGCAGTAAGGTTGTCGGACCCTGCAGTGCCGGTGGTTATTGTCAATGGCGCAGGATTTCCGGTAGTCGATATTTGATATACGGCGTTGACTGCTAGTGTCACTGTTTGAGTCGCTGTCGCCTGTGCCTTGGCAAGATTCACGAAGATCAATGAGAGCG
>CAZOIM010000168.1:0-8909 GCA_964579855.1 uncultured Ignavibacteriaceae bacterium
GCATGCTCTACGATTCGGCAAAATCCGAACCGACGACAGGGGACACAGCCAAGATTTCACTCTTTAAGCTATTCCAGGCTACGGACGTTTTTGAATTTTCAACACAACAACAGAGCGTTAACGTCGTGCTTGCTAAGACCGACTTGGACAAGATCAAAGTTGTTCCCAACCCTTACATTGCCGCTGCGACGTGGGAACCGAGAAATCCGTACAACACCGGACGTGGATCTCGTTCGATCCATTTCAATCATTTGCCTCAGGCCTGTACGATCCGGATCTACAACGTCGCTGGCGATCTCGTCGCAACTCTTGATCACAACAGTCCAATGATGGATGGCACAGAACAATGGAATTTGTTGACAAGAGACAACTTGACGGTTGCGTACGGAGTGTACATCTTCCAGGTGGATGCGCCGGGGATCGGCACGAAAATCGGCAAATTTGCGATAATCAAATAGAGCTTTGCGATACTCAAAAAGTCTGATAAAGGAGATTCACGTGAACCGTCTTAGAGTACATCCAATTTGCAGTTCGGTTCTAATGCTCCTCATGGCTGGAAACATTACCTTCGGCCAGCAGGTGACAAAAGTCGGGACAACGGCTGGCACATTTCTCAGTATCCCGGTCGGTGCCCGCGCCATCGGAATGGGGGGAGCCTTCGTGGCCGTTGCCAGCGACGCATCTGCGATGTATTGGAACGTCGCCGGAATTGCGAATCTTACTCAGTCGGAAGCCATCGTTACGCACGCTCAATGGCTCGCCGGCATTTCTTTCAATTACGGCGGGGTGGTCTTGCCTCTGCAGGATCTGGGTACCTTCGGATTGAATATCACGTCCATGAGTATGGCCGATATGCCACGCACCACGGAAGACTCTCCGGAGGGGACAGGGGAAATGTTCTCTGCAGGGAGTTTCGCAGTTGGCGTATCCTATGCCCGAAAATTGACGGACTGGTTCCAGATCGGTGCCAATGTTAAATATGTGGACGATTACATTTGGAATGAGAGTGCATCAACATTTGCCGTAGACTTGGGCACGCTCTTTACCACGCCGTTTGACGGACTTCGGTTCGGAGCAGGCATCACCAATTTCGGCGGCAAGATGCACATGACGGGCGATGACTTGCTGGTGCAAAAGGACATAACGCCGATCAACGGAAACAATCCAAACATCAACGCGAATCTGGGAACAGACCAATTTGATCTTCCTCTCAGGCTGAGGATCGGATTTGCCTACGAGGTGATTAACACCGAAGACCAGCTCTTCACTCTGGTGGCAGACGCAATTCATCCGAACGATAACTCGGAAAGTGTTAGTTTGGGCGGCGAATACAGTGTCTTTCAACGGATCGTCTCGGTACGCGCGGGATATAGTGGCATTGGCACGAAAGACGGCGAGCAGCAATTTACCGTCGGTGGCGGCATCAACTATACGTTTAACAATCATCTCGGTGTAAAATTCGATTATGGCTACATGAAGTTTGGTCGTTTAGACAACATTCAACAGTTTTCATTAGCAATTCTATTCTAAAGAAAGGAGGGTAGAGTTCACCCAAAGAACAAAGAGAATTGGTTCCTATTTTGCGAAATATGCTAACTCACTAAAACTAATTCACAATAATAAAGGAGAAGGCAGCAATGAACAGGAAAACTTTTTACGCAATGTTCTTGCTCTTCGCATTTTCCTCCATCGGTTTTGCCCAGGTCAAAGATACGTTAACATTTCGTGTCTACATGGGTAACATGATGAAGGACAATCTGTTCATACCAGGTCAGGGAGACACCGTCCGGGTGGTCGGCAGCTTCAACAATTGGAGCACGACTGATACATCCGTGCGGATGAAAAGTACTGGTATCACGGATAGCGTCTACACACTGACCAGAATTCTCGATTCTTCGTCCACGAGCAGTATCTACGATCACAACGATACCTTGTTCTTCAAGTTCTATAGGACAAATCGTGGCGGAAATTATGAGAATATCGCAAACAATCGGTTGTATGGCGCCATCGTTAACGGACACCATTCAACGCCGATCTATTATTTTTCTGATGACTCAACGGTCAAACCGGCGGTGAGTGTCACCTTCAAAGTGAAAATGAATATTAAAATGAAGGAGAATGTGTTCCTACCCACCTCAGGTGATATCGTCACTGTGACGGGTGATTTTGATGGATGGAACAATTCGACAGACACTCTCAAGATGAATGCTGCGGATAGCACTTTTTCAAAGACTGTCCCATTTGTAACGCAAGCTACAACGATCCACTACAAATTCTATAAAACTCTTCGAGCTGGATTGGATTGGGAGGGTGATCAGCCTACGACTTCGAAGAATCGTGAATACCTCGTACCAGTAGGCGGCGGGTCAACACCTGTTCCTTGGTTCAATAACGACTCGGTATTTGTACCGACCATAACGGTAAATCTGTTGTGGCAAACCGATATGAGTGCCATGATAACGCTCGGCTGGTTCAACCCTGCTACCGATAGCGTGGATGTGCGTGGTGCGTTTACAGGATGGGGAAGCCAAAAGATGGTTTCAAATTTCGTCAACACCAATATCTGGCAGTACACAAGTCAGAATCTTTTTGCGAGTGTAGGTTCCGATCAATCGTTCAAATACTATATTCGCTATAAGGATTCAGCTACAATAGCTTCCAAATTCGCCGGATATGTTTGGAGTGGAAACGTCAACGGCACGGACCGCGTCAACGTGGAAGATGGAATTGCTTATGAACACCCCATCACGCGTGGAGACGGAAATGACACCTATACCATTACCAATTCTGCAACTCAGACTCCACAGCGGAGCTGGTTCTCGGGAATAAATCCATTTGGACTATTGGCGAATACGGATACTGTCAATGTTACGCTTGGTGTGAACATGGGGCCCGCGTCGAGATACAGCAATCCGTTCGATATGGCACACGACACGCTCTATCTTATTTGGCAGGATTTAACTTGGTGGGCAGCTCAAGCAAAGATCCAAGGCCTGGCAAATTTCACACGCAACGTGAAGATGACTCGCCGTGGTGCGACTGACTCCGTCTGGACGACGACCTTTAAGGTCATCGGAAAGACACATTACGGCATGATGTACACGTTCCAGTACAGACAGGCTGCCGGTACGAATCAAGATCAAGGTGGTGGGCTTGGTGGACAGAACCTCTTCAATGTTCGCTTTATCCCCAAGACTGCCGGTTCATGGCCGAAGACTTACTCGGCACCTACCGATGTCTGGCAGGCGTCAGCACCATTACCTTTTGAATCTGCGCCATTTACGACAGGCGTGAGTGACAAGATTTCAAATGTTCCGTTGGTGTACAGCCTTTCACAGAACTATCCAAATCCATTCAACCCGACAACAAACATTCTCTACTCGTTGCCGCAGCAGAGCAATGTGAAGTTGAGAGTCTACAACATCCTCGGTCAAATGGTTATGGAATTGTTCAATGGTTCGCAGGTTGCAGGTAATCATATCGTTGCGTTCGATGCAAGCAAACTCGCGAGCGGAGTGTACTTCTATCGGTTGGATGCGGGCTCGTTCATGAGTGTCAAGAAAATGGTTCTCTTGAAGTAAGTAAGAGAGATTCCGTTACTCGACCTTCATAGATAAAGAGAGGGGAGGACTGCAAAAGTCTTCCCCTCTTTCATTGTACTGCACAGTCATTAACGTTTGCGAATGGCGTCAAGTTGAGAGAGGAGTCCACTTGCTTCCGTGAAGTTCGGGTCGACAGAAAGGGCGTGCGTCGCATATTCTCGTGCGAGGTCGTAGTTGGCAAGTTTTGCATTCGCAACGCCGAGCAAGTAGTAACTAAATGCCTGTTCCTTCGATGTCAGAACGATTCCTTTGCGCATCGTTAGTGCAATTGCGGCCTGAACTTGCTGATTTGCCTCACTGGCATGTTCCTGCCAGAGCAGCACAACCGCGAGCTTGAGCCTTGCGTAAGGATTATCTTCTCGTTCGTAACAAATCCTGTATGCCATAGCGGCCGAATCCGTTTTGCCTTCCATTTCAAAATAGTCGGCAACCCTTAATAACGGTTGGTAAGAGAACGGAATGACTTTGGAAATTGCATAACATTCGGCACGAGCGCCAGTGTAATTGCGTTGACGCGCATAGTACTCCGCCAAGTCGTATCGAGCTTTGGACCAGGCAGTCTTCTCTTCGACGTAACCGAGTGCTATCGATTCGACGTCGTTGTGCGGACTGTAGGAATAGGGCTGATCGCTCATCACAAACGGCCACTCGTGCGTCAGATAGGCGACTTTAATTGCCCCCACAGTCCTGTCGAATTGGGTGACTCCGGAAATGGAAAGGCACTCCGCGTCAGAGACATTCTTTGATGAATCCCAAACACTCACAGGAAAAAGAAGCCGGTGACTTCGAATAGTTTCGGCGAAAACTTTTCCCATCAAGAAATACCCCTCGATATTGGGATGAAGATGTTCAAGAATCAGAGTGTTGCCAATAATTCCGTGTTCCGAGTGTGAATCAAATGCAGAATCGGTGCGGGCGAGGATTGCCCCATTTTGACTGCAAACCTTTTCGAGTGTGCTTTCGAATTCTCGGGATGCTCTGAAACGGAGTCCGTCGAGATCCTTGGCCGTTGAAAAATTCTCACGAGCCTCGGCATATTGACCCATTGCATATTGAGTTTGCGCAAGCTTGTAGTATGAAGAGGCATTTAACGAGTCCAACGTTGAGCATGTTTGATACGCCAGGATTGCAGCCCTGGAATCACCTGCGTGAAACAAACTATCGCCGAGCGCAAGTCGTTGATCCCAGATCTGTCTGGATGTAGCACTTGTGGTGACAGCGAACATGCCGTGAAATGGGGGGGCATCTCTAAGGTTGCTTACGAGTGCGCTGAAAATAATAGGGATTCCCTTTGATGACGTAGCATCGATAATAGCGTTGAGATTGCGTTCATAGTTGATGCGTGTGTTCAAGTATTCGGCACTACCGTACGCAATGTACTGGTTCCCGACCATTTGCTCCATTAATGTGCCGGTTTTGCCATGAGATGGTGTGATCAGCGACTGCTTAAGCCACGCGTACGAATTACGGAGGAGCACGAAGGTCTTGAATTGTAGAAGGAAAATTGCCAAACGCGTGATCCAATAGCCTCCGGGTACCTGAATGGAAGACCCCGATCCGTAGATACCATAGAATTCGTTGTGGCCAAGGTAGACGATGAAAAGATCGGGTTCGTAGTCTATCAAGTTCTTCACAAAATCTGCCACGACATAGCTGCTGATTGCTGATAATCCAACATTGATGACTTCGAAGTCATAGTGCGGAAATTCCGCACGGAGGCGATCCTGGAGAAAACTCGGTGCCGTTGCATTGAAATCGTATGGAAAACCGGCCATCGTGGACTCACCAAGACAAAAAATTCGTTTCGTGTTCTTTGGCTTCATAATGGCAAATGTATTGTCGGCGGGTTCTGGAACGACAGTGCCCGAGTAGGCAAAGTACCGTCGAGCTACCGAACGGTTTATTTCGTATACCTTTTGTCCACCTACGTCCTTTTGAATGACAAGTTCGGTCCCGCTGTCATAGTGGAACAACCTTAGTCCGAATTCAAGTCCGATGAAAACCAGCAATGGAATGGAAAGAGTCACCGAAAAGAAGATCCGACGTCTCACATTGGAGGATTTCGAAGGAGCGTTTAGTACTTGTTGTGGAGTTAAACGTTTCATTTCGATCTGGGACTAGTAAGAGAATTGAGAAGGCTCTGGGCGTCCCTCAACGTAGGGTTGAGACTTAGGACTTCACGAAGTAAAGTCTTAGCCTCTTCAATCCTGCCGGATCTTGCCTTCGAGAGTGCAAGCAGGAAACCGGCGGATGTATGCTGGTCAGAAGTTGCATTGAATGCAAACGCCTTTTGGAAGTAGGGAATTGCATCAGAAGGATGATTATCCTCAAGTTGAATCCTCCCGAGCATGTCATATGCTTCATACGAAATCTCTATGCCAAGCGAGGATTGGAGCACTTTCGTCGCACTCTCATATTTCTTTTCGAGTCCAAACAGCTGTCCAAGTGCAAGGTACGCAGAAGTGTTGTAATGGAGCTGGTTGATAAGGGCACGATATTCTGTTTCCGCTTCAGTCATATTCCCATTCTTGGCATAGAATTCGGCCGCGGCAACGTGTGCTCGTTCCCACGTGGTTTTGCCATCGGTCAGTAAGATCACAATTGAGCCGATGGTGCCTCTTAGCATGAGAGAATCTTTAATTATAGTTGGCCGAGTGAACGGCCACTCTGAAGTTAGTCGTGCCACCCTCACCTCTGCCGCCAGCTCGTCCAGAGTTGTGAGTGGTCTTCGGTTCCAGAGGCCTTTGTCCGACAGAGTGTCACATTCTTTCCATTGTGCGGGTGAGGCAAGCAATCCTTGTTCGCGCATGACTTGAGCAAATACTTTAGCAAAGAGGAAATTCCCTTCAAGGCGGGGGTGAAGGTGCTCCAAAATGAAATCATTTCCTATGATCCGATCCTTGGATCTGGCTGTCAACGTGTCCTCGAGAGGAGCGAAGAAAATACCTGGATCGCTCGTAACGGCCTTGATCGCGGCATTGAAATCGTCGCTGGCACGAAATCGCAATTGATCAAGGTCTCGAGCCAAGGTGTACTCCTTCCTGGCGTCTGCAATACGCCCAAGAGAATCAAGGCATTGAGCATTCCAAAAGTGTATATCTGCCCGACCGCTGTCTAGGAATTTTACGAGATTGAACTCCGACAATGCAGAGTCTATCTCTCCAACATTCCAATAATAGATCCCCCGGCGAAATTCAATGTTGAAACTGTCTTGCACGGTTGTCGATAGTCCAGGAGAGAATTGCGAAACGAAAGGGGGCTGATCTCTGAGGTTGGAGATCTGCGGCGACACGATCAGAGGGATTCCATGGGATTCGCAAACCTGCTTCAAGTCATCCAAATTGGCTTTGAAATTTGCGAGTGCCTGCTGGTATTCAGGACTTCCAAATGGAATATATTGGCCTTTGGACAGCCGTTCCATCAATGTGCCTGACTGTGCGGCTTGGTTTCCTGTCGAGCCTAATTGCGCAATCGATCGGATCACTGAACGCATGAGGACAAATGTCCGGAGGTGGATGAGCCGCAAAGAGAGCTTTGTAAGAAAGTGAAACTTTCCCGCCGATTCATTGGAGGCGATACCGAGAGCACCGTAAAACTCGTTGTGTCCGTCGTAGTCAATAATGAGATCTGGCTCATAATCGACCAGATCGTGAGCAATGTCCGCTACAGTGTAGCTGTTGGTTGCCGTCATTCCCAGATTAATGACTTCAATCTGGTTATTCGGAAAAATAGCCTTGAGACGGTCACGGAGAAAAGTTGAGAATGATCCGATTGGTCCAAAAGGAAATCCAATAGTTGTCGATCCTCCCAAACAGAATATTCTGTACATCCCTTTTGGTTTCGGCACGAGGAAATAGTCAGGGGAGGTATTGGGGCTAAATTCAACGTTGTTGAAGTACCGATGCTTGACATCGGGATTCATGATGTGAAGAGTTTTGCCGCCGAACTCTTCGGTGGTGAACAAAGAAATGTCGGGTCCATAACAAAATTCGCGGAGACCCATTTCGAGAAGTACCAGCACGACAATTGGCGTGGCAAGGGTCACAATCAAATAAGCGCGTTTCCTCTTTGGAGAAAGAGGTGCTGAACGATTCATTCCATTCAGGGTTCTTTTTGCCAAAACAGAAAATTCTCTTGTTTTTTTTGGTATCGGAGACGATTGCTCGCCGCTAAATCAGGATATCGAGTATTTCACAAAAAATCAAAGCTCAACGTGAGGGAGAGTTCATTGCAACTGCAGCCCTTTTTCTTTACCTTGTATTCAAATTCTCCGACGGACTATGCATTGGTTGAAGAAACTGGGTAGATCGTTATACAAAGGATGGATGCTCTTCGCCCGTGGATTGGCATTCGTCAACACGAGGGTCATCCTCACCATTTTCTTCGTGTTCATTATTGGTCCCATTGCCTTGATACTTAAGCTTGCAGGGAAGGATTTCCTGCAAAGGAAAATAGATTCTTCGCCTTCTTTTTGGAAACCCAGGGAACGAGCGGAACATACTCTCGAGAATGCGACACGTCAATTCTAGGTCCATCCACTGCCTCAATAGATCGAATGGCTGTCTCTCGTGTAGGACAACATTAAGAATGCAATGCCTGTGATGCGATGAATATCCTTGGATTGTCCTGTTTCTATCACGACGCAGCGGCTGTTGTTGTGCGGGATGGAGATTTAGTTGCCGCTGCTCAGGAAGAGCGATTCACCCGCAAGCGTCACGATGACAGCTTTCCCAAGCACGCAATTGATTTCTGCCTTGATTACGCCCACCTTCGTGTAGACCAACTTGATCATGTCGTGTTCTACGACAGGCCGTTCATCAAATTTGAAAGAATAATACAAACCTATATTGCAGCGTTTCCCCTGGGCTTCCGGTCCTTTTTGAAGGCACTGCCGGTATGGCTGAAAGAAAAAATGTGGATTCCCCAGAGGATAAACGAGGAACTCGGTTTCGAGAAACGCCCTCTCTTTGTTGATCATCATGTATCCCACGCGGCAAGTGCCTTTCTTGTTTCTCCGTTTGAGGAAGCAGCGATCCTCACGTTGGACGGTGTCGGAGAGTGGGAAACCACGACGTACGGTACCGGCAAGGGAACCGACATCGAGCTACTAAATTCGATCTGGTTTCCCCACTCGATCGGGTTACTGTATTCAGCATTTACCTACTACCTGGGATTCCGGGTCAATAGCGCTGAATATAAGGTGATGGGGCTGGCTCCATTTGGCGAGCCGAAGTATTATGACCTCATCATGAAAGAACTGGTTGCGCTCAGAGATGATGGAAGTTTCCGTATGAATATGAAGTACTT
>CAZOIM010000169.1:0-8890 GCA_964579855.1 uncultured Ignavibacteriaceae bacterium
TGCTTCTCTCTCGCAACCTGAACGTCTCGTTTTGCTGAACGCCTTCAATGTGTTGCGATCAGAACAACGAACACTTCTCATCGTTTCGCATGATTTGGATTTCTTTGTTCCCAAAGCCACAGCATTGATTGTGCTCAATAAGGGCACAGTCACCCACCTCGGCAGACCCTATGATTTGGTGGCAAATCCACAAATATCCAGGGTTGCAGGTTTGAACATTCCAATTTCACTCCGCATTCAAAAACTTGCGGCGACAGAAACGGCCCGGCAAGGAGCGGGAAGCTAGTCGATTGCGGTGAGAACCAGGCCAATGAGCGTGTGTAAACGCCTTCGAAGAGAATCTTGCAGGGGACTAAAAATCGGACGAAAGTTTAAAGCGGAAGATGCAATTTGCTTCGGCATCTGAGATGTACAGGGTCTTGTCAAAAAAAGCAACACCCGTTGGCCGCATCATTCTGCCATTTGTCCACGAACTGCCGAACGATTCGTGGCGAAACGTTCCTTTGCTGTTGAACTTGAAGATACTGTCTTGTGCCGCATCCGCCACGAAAATATCAAGTCGCGTATTATCCATGGCCACACCTGTGGGAAGAACGTAGCGATTGGGTCGCAGAAAATCCACGGAACCCTGGATAACATTTGTCGGATCGAACTTCGGCAGCCAACCTTCAAAATCCGATGAAAGCTGATACGTCATCCATACTGCACCGTAGGCAACTCCTTCAGAGCTTTGAAGCACGATAAAATCATGAGAATTGGGGAACGCTCGAAGCCCGGTAAGCCTGTTGATATAGGTGATACCTGTTCCTGTTCCCGTCGCCAGGTCCGTTACGGGCGTGATAAAACGGTCCTGATCTGAAAATCTCAGGATCCGGGTATCGGGATCGATGAAACTGCTGTTGTCCGGTCCCGTTCGGGCGATCAGGTACTGATTGTCCGGCATGACCGCGATGCCCACAAACCTCCGCTCGGGGTGGGCATCTTCTTTCCACACCGTGTCTATGACGGCCACGGCAAGTTGATGCGCAACCTCCACAAGGTGGATCCGGAAGACGGCGCCGACGGTATCACCGGAGCTTTTCGCAATACTCCCTCCCACCAGAAGATCCAGTCTCAAATCCTGGGCAAGCGCGCTCGGTTGGAGAATCGGACGCTCACCCAAAAACGCTCCGGCGAGATTCATCATCACGATGCGACTGTTTCCGGCATCCGCAACATACATTAAGTTGTCGTTGCCGATGAGCAACGATGTCGGACCGTTCAGTCCCCCAAAAGGTGGGTTAATTTCAAGGTATGCGGTATCCCCAGTCTTAAACTTCACCTGCTCAAGATCCGTGACCGGGCCGTATGGGTACGGTTTTGTGCAGCCCGTTAACCAGACTACAATGATTCCCAACACGACAACTATGTGCGCCAGCTTTTTCATCAGTACGTTAGTGAACAGGAAACACGATGGACACCACCAAGAGCGTTGAAATTCGTATATGCGTAGTCAAACGAGACAGTTGTGAAAGGGAACGGCGCAACCACGCCGACGCCAAATGAATAGTCGTCAGAGACGTTCTGATTCGTCGTGAACCACGCTCCCCCGACTTGACGACGCAGACCAGCCCTCAATCGAAGCCAATCACTCCATGCATACTCCACTCCGAAACGGACGTCTTCCGCGTTGTCATTCGGATGGTTGAGTTGAATTGAAGTTGTCACCCTTTGATCATCGGTTTGATACGGCTCGAAGGCGAACCCAAATTTGAAAATAGTCGGCGGAGAAAATGACTGGAACGATGAGACCGAAGACCCATCGAGCAGCGAGGCTTGTCCCTTCGGAGCCACGTCCGCTCCGAAATTGGAAACGGCAACACCAATGCGCGAGGTCCCCAAACCGGTCACATAGTATGTCCCGAGGTCAAATAGAACTGTCTGAATCTTCAATACTGCAAGGTCTTCCTGCACGAACCGAACAGTCGTTCCAAAGCTGAACTGTGAAGTCATTTTCCTTGCGTAGGTGAGACCGAGAGCCAAATCGCTGTAGTGGAAATAATTCCCTGTGCCAAAAGGCTGGAGCTCCGTTGTAACCGCCATGTCGTCTGTCCTCAGGGAAATCACCGAAAGTCCCAGGACATCGGCCGGAGAAAGCCGATAGGTGGCTCCGAGAAAATCGTGTTTCATATCGACCAGCCATTCAGCGTGAGCAACCATAATGCTGTTGTGCTCGTCGAGAGCCACTCCGGCTGGGTTCCAATACAAGGCGGAAATATCATCAGCAACCGCAACCATGGATTCTCCCATCCCAGACCCACGTCCCCCAACGCCAATCTTCAGAAACTGCAGGCTCGAAATTCCAACTCTCTGCCCACCGAGATTTGGAAGCAGCTGTGAAAGACCTACCTGGCTTATCAATATCATCGCTACGAGATATGTCCGGAACAATTTCATCAGAATTGTAAAGAAAGCCCAAGTCGCACGTTGCGCGGTTCGCTGTATCGCGCCGGATTGTAAGGATAGGGACTGATGGGGGCCTGTAAGTCTGGATAATGCGGATCATTCCAACTATACGGGGTCGGAGTCCAACTTCCATTCGCCTGCTTGGGGGTATACGCATCGCCCGTCACAGGATTCAGAATTTGAGCGTTCTGTCGATTCAATAGATTACTAATTTCGACGGTCAGCAAAAATCGTAAACCCGAGAAGTTTAGATATTTGGTAATGTTCAAATCGACTGTTACGATATCTTTCCCTACTGCCCCGTAAAGGTTATTGGGATCCGAAGTATAAATCGTCCTCCCGGCCAAGTCATAACCGATAATGGTTTGCGGAGCGTAGCGTTTCCCTGATTGATAGAAGAACCTGGTGTAGATGGAATAATCGTCCAAAATTCCTTTGCCGAAATCAAAGAGGGGCTCATCCTTCTTCACATCAAATATTCCGACGATCGATGCATCGAACGGACGATCCCAGGCAAGGTACGTCTCCTTGACGTTGTCACTGAGGCCTTGTTGAATATTGTACAGAGCCTCCTCGGCAGATGAATTCTTGCCGGTAGTGACCGAATAGGACGCCGAGACCGCGCCCTGGAACCAATCGCCATAGCGCTTTTTATATTCAATTTCGAATCCACGAGAACGTGCATAATCCAAATTGATGTACGTGGTATACGATCCCGAAGAAAACCTGGCCTGCTGGACCTGAATCGTGTGTGGTGTGATATAATCGAAGATATCCTTGTAGTACGCCGTTACACTCAAGACATCATTCTCGGTCAGCTGATTGCGGAGACCCAACTCGTATGCTACGGTCGTTTCAGGATTCAGATCGGGATTGCCAATGGTTTGCGTTGTCGAACGCGCACTGCTGCGAAGCAACTTTGTATACACGTACTGAGGACGCGGGAACTTGGAAAAATGTCCGTAGGAAAAGAAGAGCGTCTGGTTATCCGTTACCGGGTGCGCTATCGCTACTCTCGGGCTGAGCCGTCCTTTCCAACGAAGTCCAAACAACGAATACGTATCAGCGAAATATTTCTGACGGATGACGGGACTGACAAGAGAAAGGGAATCGTTGTTCATCGCATCATCAACATACTTGCCCGGGATCCAGTAGTCGAACCGCAGACCAAAGTTTAAGATCATCCCTCCATACGTAAGATTGTCCTGTGCATAGAGGGAACCTAACGCCGCTTTCACAGAGTAGATGTCATTGTCATAGCCCAATGGCCGCACCCACGGTTCATAGATGTCGATCATCTGCATATCCTGAAAACGGGTTTCAATACCAGCCTTGAACTTGTTCTTCTCGTCAAAATCACTGGTCACATCGAGCTTCGCGGTATATTCGTTTGCGAATTGATCGCGCCAAACTGATGGACTCCCAAGATCATAGAACCCGTCACCAGGGACAACGATGACTGTGTCATGATTTGCATTTTTGTAGATGAGCGGAAATGTCGCTATGTCTTTTGGTTGAATGTAGTCTTGCCACGATTGGCCGTTTGCATCCGCCCGAAGGTGCGCAGTATATTTGCTCAGACGGAATTCATAAAAAGTCTTGGTACTGATCGTGTGCGTCAGTGCAAGCGAATGCTGGATGTTGATTTGAGCAAATGTATTTGCGTTGTCCGGAATATTCTGGAAGAGATACTGGTACCCCGGCTGCGGTTCCACGTATTCCAATGTCGTCTGAATGGACTGAGAATTCTGATTGATGGCGAGCGAATAGTTCGCCGCATACGAGAGTTTGATCGTCGGTGTGATTTTCCACGTCAATTTGGCAAACGTCGACCAATTGTTGGAGCGCCTTGGAGAGAGCCACGATTGGTCAATGAGCGATGATTTGAGTCCTCCGGGCGCTTTTACTTCCCATCCGGTCGGTAATCCATCGGGACTAATTTGTTCGACCCACCGTGTGTAGCCATCGCCGAAATTAACGTTCCCATTCATAAAGAATGTGATTTTGCCGGGAATCTCGAGCCCCAACGCTGGTAAGATGGAGCTCGTAATTGGTTCCGGCCCGCCGAGCGAGAAATCATAGATATCAGTATTAAAATTGGATCGGGAATTGTCATTCAATCCATAATGGTCTTGTTTGTGCGTCATAGCCCCTGTGTATTTGTCCTGACCATCTTTCGTCGTAAGATTAACGACACCGGAGGTGGCTTGGCCATATTCTGCATTGTAGCCACCTGTAATTACTTCAGCCTCTTTGATCGCCCCGGGGGGCAGTTGTACGCCAAATCCTGTGCCGGCCAATGGATCCTGGACAGAGATTCCATCAACGATATAGGCCGTTTCATAACTACGCCCCCCCCGGATGTGTATCTGGTCATCCGATTTCACGACCCCGACCTGCAGGGCAACGACATCCTGAACATTTTGAACAGCCGCCGCTTCCAATTCTTTGCTTGTCGACGTTCGTGCGCTTGACGTCTGTTCAATATTGAACAGGGGTTTTGCTCCCACGATGGTGACTTCCTGGCCCAGCGTCAACGCGGTTTCTTCGAGCTGGACATCGAGAGTCGTGGTTTCACCTTCTGTGATCTTCACCGCAGGGTACTGCACCAATTTGTACCCGAGCAGTCTTATCTCGACCACATAAACGCCGGGATTTACTTTCTGAATCGTGAAATTTCCATCAACATCCGTTGATGCGCCGTAGTAAGTCCCCTTAACGACGACATTGACGCTCGGCAATCCTTCTTTGGTCAACCTGTCCGTAATATGGCCTTTCAAGATACCGACGCTCGAACTCTGTGCGAACAGTAGCGTCGAGATGCCGAGCACACAACACGCAAGGGTCACTATGGAGATAGTAACACGATTCATTACTGCAATCCAAATTCGTTGAAGACTTTAGTGAAGAAAGCCGCAATTCCCTGTCCACCGTGTGCCGTACCGGTGAGATAGTGCAAGGACATTCCCAGAAAGGCGATTCTCTTGGTATCATCTATGACACCAAGATTTGGCATACCAATGTAGTGCCCTCTCGCAGTATCAGGTTGTAGATGGTAGATATAGCGCGCGGCCGGATTTTTATAGACTGGACGCATATTAAACGAATAACTGAACTTAGATCCCAATTCCAGGAGCGGAAACAGGTTGGACGCATTTGATGAATCAGGATACAATTGGTATCCACCGGGAATTTGGTTGTCCCCGGGAAGTGGATAAGAGAGAGGAGCCACGAGTGAAACGGAACATACGCTGTCAAGAGGAGTAAAGTCCTGCAGTGCTCCGCTTGGATCATTGACCGTCTGAAATTCCGTCGTGAAAATCACATGGCCACCGTCTTGTGAGGTCCAATAATCAAACAATGTCCTTTGAGCGACCGTCAAGCTTGGAATTGCATCGGTGTACCAAAAGACACAATCATAGAGTTTAAACGTTTTGGTTAGAGTTGGATTGATGTGTTGCTGCGCCGGCACCAAAGAGCCAACGGATCTCGTTGCAGTAGATCCAGATCGAATGTCAAGAAAATCAAAACTCATCCCGACTTGCGTCAGAGCAGCAGCATACGTGGCATGAATCGCAGCGGAATCGGTCTTTTGGTAATCCGAAACAACAAGGGTTCTCCCTCGTGGTTTCACAACATACCAAACCGCATTTCCGGCTGGGAATCGCATAAACGTGCTTATCCCGGCAGCCACGTCTACGGCTTGCACATAGAGAATATTGTTTGCATCAAGTTTCAACCCATGAATCGTACCCAAAGTGCGCAGTCCGGGAGATGTTCCAATGAGAACATCGGCATCAACCGTGCTCGTCGCTGCGTCACTCCGCGCACGGGGAACCGAGAGCGTGATGGTGGTGATGTTCGAGGAAACAAGGAATGGATCGGAAAACGTCGAGTCATTCAAGGAAATACGATATGACCTGATGGTCTCATCGCCGTCCAAATCGTGTCCAACCCAAGAAAAGCTCGCCACGGTAAATGTCTGCTTCGGCGGCTGTGCGATGACCGTAGGGTCTGATGCATCGTACACATAATCGAGCGTCGGAGGTGTGTTCACCGTTGGAAACTTCTGCAGCGCTCCACGCGGATCCATTGCACCGATGAGATCATCCAGTCTCTCGTCTCCAGCATCGAAAACGTTGTTGCCGTTCTTGTCCCAAAATGGAAATGGCGAGAGTTTGATGTTGCCGCCAATGGTCACGGAATGCTTGAACGTATTATCAATGGCGTGCAATGCAACGAGAAACGATTGTTGAGCCTGGCGTAACGGAAATGCCAGGAGCGTATCGGTTACCGTAACGAAATGGTACGTCAGCGTGTCTGGATTAGGAATGTTCGTAAGATCAGGATCCACGGCGAGAAGGTATCCGATAACATACCCGTCGCGATCTTCGCCCCACCACCGGACTTCCTGTCTGCTGATACCTGTCGCGATTCCGGTATCTGGATAGAGCCAGAAGAATGTCTGTGGTGACTGGTTCGCAATGGGTTGGTTCGCGAATTGCTTAACACACCCGCTCTGGAACAGCACGAGTGCCACACCAAGAACAAATCCCGCGTATATGTGTTTCCGTCTAATCAAGTCCGCAATTTCATTTTGCTTTCATGAATCACAAGCTGAAGAAACACGCAGAGAATGCCTGAACGAATGTTCGAGGCATGCTCTGCCAGATTTCCCGCGACGATATTATTTTACCAAAAGCATTTTCTTTACCATTACCCCGGATGCAGACTGCAGTCGGTAGAGATACATTCCACTCGACAACCGTGACGCGTTGAACTGAACCGAGTAATGTCCTGCGACGAGGTTATTGTTCACGAGCACCGCCACCTCTTGACCCAGAATATTGTAAATCTTGAGCGATACAGTCCCACTTTTTGGTATATCGTATTCAATCTTTGTGGAAGGATTGAACGGATTGGGATAGTTCTGACTCAATGCAAACTTCGACGGGATGGTATTGCCAACTCTCACGACACCGGCGGTATATGTGCCGAAGTCACTATTTCCCCGAGGCACGAACTTGTACTGATTGAAGCTGAAATAAATAATACCCTGCATATAACTAAATTTGTCACCTATGCTCAGAATGGTCTTGCCATATGCCGCATCGCCCCTCACATTTGAGTACTTATTCCTTCCATCCGCCTCTCGAACAATGAGCGGACCAGAACCATCGTTGATGGTATACTCTGTGGCATCAGAGAATGTCGGGGCCGTGTCTGTAACAGTCACATTGTTGAATCGGACGAGCATTCCTTCGTATGGCTCCGCCGTAATGCTTCCGTTCGTTGTGTTGAATGCACCCGTTGTGAGAACAACAGGACTCGGAACATTCTTGCCGCTTGCGATTATTGAAGCTGCCGTTATATTCGCAACGCGGGTGACTCGTCCAACGCTTCCAGTACTCCCCTGCAAAAATTCCTGAACGGTGCCCGTAACACTCACACTGTCTCCCTGGTGTATCTTGGAAAGCAACGTGTCTATTCCCGAGATCCAAATTCCATTCCACGGTGCATTGCCATTTTGAATGTACCATGGTGTTGTTCCGCCTGAACTGAGGGAGATGTCGCTGGTATCTGCAGTGACGACTCCATTAATCGTGACGATGGCTCCAAGCAGGCCGGTACTACCATTAGCGTACGGCGTATACTGCACATCCTGGATCGTCAACGGGCGATTGAGAGACGTGTAGAAGAAAAACCCCTGGGAGGTATCTGAAAAAGCAGATCCTCCTGCGGCATTTGCATACAAGTTGGACCTCCCAATACTGTCGACGATCTGGCAAAAATATCGTACAAAAGTGTTGATCGCTTGTGGTGGAATCTTGCCTGTCCACGAGGAGTCTGTCGCTGGACCGGTCATTGTATCAGGAACCCAAGGACCATTATTAAGGCTGTATTTTAGAATTACTTTCTTGACACTGGCGCCATTTGTTTGCTGAAAAGCCTTGATTGACACTACGGCTGTATCAGATGAAGTCAGTGCGACAGGATTACGCCGATGCGTACTTATTCCGGGATAAGCGGGTCCAAAAACGATATCGCCTTGAAAACAAGGAATGATTCTATATCCTCTGGCCGCTTCTTGCCCGGAGTTGGTTGCGATATACCCCCGAATGGTGTCAACGACGCGTCCGACCGATGGGGTTGTATATGTTGATGTCGCAGTCCCGTGCCCGCGTAACGTGAACCACGTTGACGCATCAAGCATGGATATTTCATTTCCAAAATTGTCTACCATGGCAAACGTCCCGTTCAACGGACTCACCAGTGATGAAACGGTCAGATTTGTCAACTCGACATACACGTCTTCGTACTGCTCGCCTGTTGAAAACATGACTTTGCCGGATCCGAATGTGCCTTTCATAAAATTGCCAGCAGCAATTATTGGAGGCGGCGGTACTGCGGCGTGCCCAAGAACTTCGAGCGGTCCATTCGGCAT
>CAZOIM010000170.1:0-6450 GCA_964579855.1 uncultured Ignavibacteriaceae bacterium
GACCACAGAGACCAACAGCGCGTTCTTCATGCATTCGTTGAATCGACAAGAAAAGGAACGGTGGACACGACCTGTGAATTTCGACTGCAGCCAAAGAATGGAATGGCCTTTTGGATCGAGCAATCCACCAGGATCGAGAGAGACGAGTCGGGGAATGTGATAGAGTACCGGAATCTTCTTCGCGACATAACAGAGCGCAAACGTGCCGAAGAAGTCTTCAGGAACCTCTCCAGCAGAATTATTGAAGCCCAGGAAAGCGAGCGACGACGCGTTGCGCGCGATCTTCACGATGGCATCAATCAGATTCTTTCATCCATCCAGTTCCGACTCAAATCCGCTGAAGAGAAGGATCCGACGCGTAAGAATCCCCTGGTGAAGCAAATCAGCGAGGCAAGGATGTTGCTCGAGGAAGCGATTAAAGAAGTGCGAAGAATATCCCAGAACTTGCGACCCAGCATTCTGGACGACCTTGGTTTGATCGCCGCGGTGCGAAGTGTCTGTGACGAATTCGTTGAACGATGTAATATACAAATTGATACCGAGTTTTCGGGAATCGTAAATCGGCTGCCCGACAATATCGAGCTTGTGCTGTTTCGCACTATTCAGGAATCTTTAAACAACATCGAGAAACATTCCGAAGCGACGCGTGTTGATGTCCATCTCGCATTAAAGGATGCCTACGTCGAAGCCCTAATTCGGGATAACGGAAAGGGATTCGACCATTTCTCTTTGGCCGAGAAACGCAAGAATCACCGCGGTCTTGGATTGGATGGTATGAAGGAACGAGTAACCTACCTCGGCGGATCGGTGGATGTGACGTCAAGAGTGCACAAAGGAACCGAAGTCCTTGTGCAAATACCGTGGATTGAGAATGCCATTAGCAAACTTCAGTGAGTTGCACAATCATTAGACCATTATTTAGGTCGGAAAGGTGTGTGCGTTGCTGGATTCGAGAAGTTGAGAGTGGGTGACATGAATATATGATCAAAAAAATGTTTAGTTTTATCATGATTGTCGGTTACTGATTGAGGCAACGTCGGAACGCAAATTGCAACGAAAGTAGAATAATCATATGAAGAAGGAATCTAACAGTAAAATCAGAATACTCCTCGCTGATGATCATCCGATCGTTCGCACCGGGATCAAAAACGCGCTCGCGGATCAGAAGAATATCACCGTTATCGGGGAGGTTTCGAATGGCGAACAGGCGTTAAAGAAGGCAAAAGAACTGTCACCGGACATTGTCCTGATGGATATCAGCATGCCTACAATGGGGGGGCTGGAGGCTGCACAACGTGTACGGGCCACGTTACCGAAGGTAAAAGTGCTGGTTTTTACCATGCACGATAATAAGGAGTATGTTCTTGAAATCATCCGTTCTGGCGCCAGCGGATATGTTTTGAAAGACACCTCAACGCTCGAACTGGTGAAAGCAATCGAAACCGTCTATCACGGTGGCACATTTTTCAGTTCGAAAGTCTCACAATTTCTCCTTGACCAGTACGTCAAAAAGGTCGCAGCTGGCAATGAAAAATCCAGCGATGCATTGACGAAACGCGAGCAAGAGGTCCTTGTGCTCGTGGCAAAAGGGAAGAGCAACAAGGAAATTGCCACTGAACTCAACATGAGCACGCGAACAGTAGAGACGCATCGAGAAAAAATCATGAAGAAACTCAATGTACACAGTGTCGCAGAAATGACACAACACGCCATATCGAAAGGCCTTGTCAGGTTTCCGCAATCGTGAGATATCCTTTCATGGAGGGGATCCCTCACCTCTCCGAGATTTATTAGAATTCTTTAGGTCCCCCATGTGATAAAACCGCTTTAGCAGTAGCCCTTGTTTTCGCTTATCGAATAACCAAACGGACCTACGCATCATTTTTTGCCATCCGTACTTGTACGGATACCCCTATCCGTAATCAGTCGTATTGATTCTGGCGCCAATGCTCGCGTTCTTATCTCCGGGTCGAGCGAGAAACGGAAATCAATGGTGAAAGTACTTAAGGAAGCCAATTACCACGATGGGAAAACTACCATGAGCATGTTTGACTTGACGTCTGAAAATGCGTTCGGATTGAACCGCGTTGAGCCTGATGAGCGTGCGGTCATGGCACTGCTGAGACAACCAGCACTGTCGTACATCCGCGACCTACGAAAGACGATTGATCAGGATCCCAACTTTTTGACCTTCCACGACCGCAGCGTGAGTCTGAAAGTACAGACCTTTCTTTCAAAGCAAGGGATCTTTTGGGATGATGAGGTTTTTGAACGACAGTTCCTGAAAATCGTGATGGAGGCGGTCACACGATTGAGAAGCTTCGAGAAATAGAGCGTTGCTTTGGAAGTATGGTATTTGTACGCGAGAGAGCTGGAAAAGGGAAAAATCCCCCATAACGGGGGATTTTCGTTTTGTGCCCGAACGGGGACTTGAACCCCGACGACCTTGCGGCCACTAGCTCCTGAAGCTAGCGCGTCTGCCAATTCCGCCATCCGGGCAGGCACCAATCTGACCTCAATATAGAAAGAACTTCGATTAGTTCAAACGGGGTATTTCTTCCGCGCTCACAGCTAGGACTTAGAAATCATACAGGAATGCATTGCGATTCAAGTTTGAAGATTGCCTGTCGTACTTGCCTTTCCTCGTTCCGCCAAAAATCCCTTGCGATTTCAATCTTTTCGGCGATCCCCGCATTGATGTTCTAAGGACAAGGGGTATTGACAATGTTGAATGATTTTTGTATACTTTAGTTAACTAAAGTCCGATGCGCAAAGTCACTGTCAACGATATTGAAGAACTGTACCGTGCGATCCTTTCACTCAAAGATATGAAAGAGGCAAAGCCGTTCTTCCGGGACTTGCTGACCGAAGTTGAGATCTATGAATTCGCGGAACGATGGAAAGCGGCCAGGATGCTGGCGAGCGGTGTGCCATATACAAAGATCATTAAAGCGACGGGACTCAGCTCGACGACGGTCGCCCGTGTTGCCCGCTGGATGAAAAAGGGGACGGGTGGATACCGGTTGATTCTCCAGCGTAAAGGGGTGAAACAACTCTAACTCTTTTTTTGCTATGAACACTTTATTGAACTAAAGCATGCTTGCAACCAATGGTCGTTTAAAAATAGCCGTACAAAAGGACGGGAGAATTTCAGACGATTCCTTTGCATTACTCAAGGCAATGGGGTTTGATTTTGATGTCCGTTCGCGGTCACTCTTTTCACCCTGTCGGAACTTCCCTCTGGACATTCTGTCGGTCCGAGATGATGACATTCCGGAATATGTCCAGGATGGTGTCAGCGATTTCGGTATCGTGGGCGAAAATATTGCGGTCGAACGGGGCTCCCGCATCGAAATCGTTGACCGTCTCGGATTCGGCAAATGCCAACTCGCCATTTGCGCACCGAAGGCAGGGAAAATCAAGGACCTTCCATCGTTGAGCGGTGCACGGATTGCTACGTCCTATCCACGCACAGTCAAGGGGTTTCTCGAAGAAAACGGTATCAAGGCTTCGATCGTGGAAATCAGCGGATCCGTGGAAATTACGCCGGCGCTGAACGTCAGCGACGCCACGTGCGATATTATCTCAACCGGGAGTACTGCCCGCGTCAACGGACTCGAAGTGATCCACACTGTGATGACATCGGAGGCAATCCTCATAGGCAATCCAGTTGCACTCGTTGCCGCGGAGAAAAAGCGCGAAATGAGTCAGTTCTTCCTCCGACTTCGGAGTGTCCTTGAGGCGCGAGACAAAATGTACGTGATGATGAATGCCCCTGCGGATGCAGTGGAAAAGATTAAGTCGCTGGTACCCGGAATGAAAAGTCCGACGGTTGTCCCCCTAGCAAACCGAAACATGGTTGCCGTGCATTCCGTGGTTTCGGAAAATGTCATCTGGGATGTGATGGAAAAACTGAAGGCCGCCGGAGCTTCCGATATTATCGTTGTTCCCATAGTCAAGATCATTGCATAACCCATGAAGCAGTATAAGTATCGCTCGTTGAACAACTCTGAACGCGCAGCACTTCTGAAACGGCCTGGGGGTGACTTTAGAGACATACTTCCGATCGTGACAAAAGTTCTCGAAGACGTGAGGCGACGTGGAGACGAAGCTGTCCGGCAGTATTCGCGCGATTTCGACGGTGTAAATCTCTCTTCGTATCAAGTACAGTCAGATGAATTTGCTGTCGGAGATTCATTGGTGAACGAAAGGACCAAGCGGGCTCTTCGTGATGCTGCGGCATCCATACGACAATATCACCTCGCACAGATTCCGCAATCTCATCAGGTCCAGACTAGACCAGGTGTTGTGTGCTCGTTGGAATGGCAGCCAATCAACCGAGTGGGATTGTATGTCCCTGGGGGGTCCGCACCGCTCGTCTCAACGCTGCTTATGCTTGTCATTCCTGCACTCATTGCCGGATGCAGAGAAATTATTGTGATGACGCCTCCTCGACAGGACGGAACCGTTTCGCCGGAAATCCTGTTCGCAGCATCCATGCTTGGCGTTACGACGCTCTTCAAAATCGGCGGCTCCCAAGCGATAGGAACGATGGCGTTCGGAACGGAAACGGTGCCCAAAGTCGACAAGATTTTTGGTCCGGGTAATCGTTACGTCGCCGCCGCAAAAGCATTGGCTGCCCAACCGCCGTTCAATGTTCCAAGCGATATGATCGCGGGTCCGACCGAGCTTCTTATTATTGCGGATGATTCGTGTGATCCGGCGTGGGTTGCGTCCGACCTGCTTTCCCAGGCAGAACACGGCATCGATTCCCAGGTCGTGATGGTGACGCCGTCATGTTCGTTTGCAGACCATGTCGAGCGATGTCTACAGGATCAACTTCCATCACTGCCAAGATCCGGGATAGCCTGGCAAGCGCTACAGAACAGCGCAGTCATTCTTGTTGAAAATATTGAGGAAGCTGTCGAATTCTCGAATCTCTATGCTCCCGAACATCTCATCATTGCTACTAATTCAGCCTCACAAATCAAAGGACGCATTACGAACGCGGGATCTGTGTTTCTCGGTCCTTTGACATCTGTTGTTTTTGGCGACTACGCCTCAGGCACGAACCACACACTTCCCACCGGAGGAACCGCCTCTGCAACAGGTGGAGTCACTGTGGGCAGTTTTATGAAGCCGATATTCTTTCAGACTGTTTCCGCTGACGGGTTGAATTCCCTAACCGAAACAACAGCGATCCTGGCTGAAGCTGAGGGATTAGTGGGGCACGCAAGCGCTGCACGAATGAGAGGGAGTAAACGTGATTGACGAGCTGATAAGGCCGCATCTTCGTGCGTTCAAACCATACGTTTCTGCGCGAAGCGAAGTTTTGAATGCGAATGTGTTTCTCGATGCGAACGAGCTTCCATTGACCAACCCGGTGGGGACGGAAGCTATGGGTCTGAATCGATATCCTGACCCGTCCCAGCTCGAATTACGCGAGAAGATTGGTGAAAGAATTGCCATTGATCCTGCAATGATATTCGTCGGCGTTGGATCGGATGAAGTTATCGACCTCTTGATTCGCTTATTTTGCGAGCCGGGAAAAGATATGGTAGCTGTCCTCGAACCAACGTATGGAGTTTACAGAGTCGCAGCCAACATCAATGCCGTACAAACCATTGCAATAGACTTAACGGAACAGTTCCAGATTGACCTTGCGGGCACCCTGAAGAAAATCACGTCAGAAGTGAAACTGATATTTCTGTGCTCACCAAACAACCCTACGGGCAACGTTCTGAACAAGGGAGATATTGTCACCCTGTGCAAACAAACCAAGGGAATCGTGATCGTTGATCAGGCCTACGTGGAATTTGCCGACAAGGCGAACGATCTTTCGCAGCAAGTGAAAGAACTGGAGAATCTCGTCGTCCTCCGAACGTTTTCAAAGGCGTGGGGACTGGCGGGTATACGATTGGGGTACTGCATAGCGAACCCGAAAATCGTATCATACTTGCTGCGAATAAAATCACCCTACAATATCAACGCTGTCACTTCAAACCTCGCCTTGAAGGCGCTGAAGGATCGCGCATTTCTTGCGGATTCTACGGCTTCCATCATCGAAGAACGTTTCCGATTAAGCAAAGAACTGAAATCTCTGCCGGGAGTGGTGCGAGTCTATCCAAGCGATGCAAACTTCATCCTGGTCGAGTTTAGGAACGCCCATCGGGTATTTGAAAACCTGTACAAGGCAGGCATTATCGTCAGACGTCGATCAGAACAAAGCCTTGTCAACTGTCTCAGATTCACCATAGGCACAAAAAAGGAAAACGAACTTGTTCTCTCCGAAATAGTTAAAGGAATATGAAGAAAATAGTCTTCGTCGATCGGGATGGAACGATTGTAAGAGAGCCAAGCGACGAGCAAGTAGACTCTCTTGAGAAATTGGAATTCGTTCCGGGAATCATAACGGGTTTGAAGCTTCTCATGGACTCCGGATATACGCTC
>CAZOIM010000170.1:6550-8781 GCA_964579855.1 uncultured Ignavibacteriaceae bacterium
GACGTGGATGAGCATCATACCATCGAGGACGTGGGGATAGCTTTCGGGACGTCGATACGTAGTGCCCTTGGCGACAAGCGGGGGATCGAAAGGTTTGCTGCACCGTTGGATGAATCATTGGCAACAGTTGTGCTTGATCTCAGTGGACGGAGCTTCCTTTCATTCAAGTGCTCGTTCAACCGCGAAGCTGTCGGCGGATTGCCAACGGAGCTTGTGGAAGATTTTTTCCACGGTTTCGCGGACGGGCTCAAAGCCACTCTCCATATCGAGTGTCATGGCCGGAACGATCACCACAAAATTGAGGCGATGTTCAAGTCGGTGGGGCGTGCGCTCAAAGCCGCAATTGCTTTAGATCGCCGCTCCGCCAGAAGCGTCCCGTCGACTAAAGGCCTGCTATGATCGGTATTGTGGATTACGAGGCTGGCAATATTTCCTCTGTTTCCAACGCCCTCAGTACCATTCAAGCGCAATTTCTTGTAAGTGGCGAGCCATCGATGCTTCTAACGTGCGACGGAATCATACTTCCCGGCGTCGGTGCGGCCCCGGGTGCGATGGCCGCGCTCCATCATCGGAAATTGCCTGATTTCTTGTCTCATTGCACGAAGCCGGTACTGGGAATATGTCTCGGCATGCAATTGCTTTATCAGTCTTCAGAAGAAGGGCAGACTGCGTGCCTCGGGATTTTTCCCGGTGTCATTAAACGATTCGATGAAAGCAGACAGAAGGTCCCGCACATGGGATGGAATGAAGTAATTCAAAGAGGAAAGAACCCTCTTTTGAACGGAATACACGAGAAGGAATATTTCTACTTCGCCCATTCTTACTTTGCAGAAACTGACGCCATAACCTTCGCGACGTCAAGTCAAGTGGGTATATTTGCCGCTGCTGTTGCGAAGAACAATTACTATGGAGTCCAATTTCATCCGGAAAAGTCAGGCAAGGCGGGATTGAAGATCCTTCAAAACTTTGAGGCGTTGTGCAAATCATACCGGCAATAGACATCATCGGCGGCAAATGCATTCGTTTGGCTGAAGGCAAATTCGAGGCTCGCAAAGAATACGGGACAGATGCCGTGGAAATGGCCAAACGCTTCGCCCTGGACGGGGCAGAATTTCTTCATATCGTCGACATCGAAGGAGCAAAAGAAGGGCGCGTCGTTAATTGGCAGTCCATTGAAGGTTTGGGGAAACTCGAAGGGCTCCGCGTTCAGGTCGGCGGCGGTGTCCGTTCAGACAGCGATGTGGAAAAACTCTTATCGATGGGTGTTCAGCGTGTGGTAATCGGAAGTCTTGCCATACGCTCACCGGAGAAGCTAAAAGGATGGGCCGAACGATTCGGTCCCGACAAATTCTGTATAGCCATTGATCTCAAGAATGGAGAAATCGCCTTTTCCGGTTGGCAGCGCTCGGCTCCGGTTCGTCTCGATACCGTTGTTCCCGGTCTGGTACAATCTGGGTTTACCTCGTTTCTATCAACCGACATCAAGCGCGATGGAATGATGAGTGGTCCAAACATTGAGATGTACAATGAACTGATCCGCGAGTTTCCTCAGGTCAAGTGGCTGGGATCGGGAGGAGTCACCTCTGTGGAAGATCTTCGATCGCTCAAGCAAATCGGCGTTGCTGGTGTCATCATTGGAAAAGCGTTTTACGAAGGCGTCTTGAACTACAAAGAATGCGTGAACGGGATATGCTAACTCGCCGAATCATTCCTTGCTTGGACGTCCTCGATGGTCGAGTCGTCAAAGGAAGACAATTTCGGAATCTCGTCGACGTTGGAGATCCGGTTGACCTTGCAGCCCGATATTCGGCGGAAGGTGCGGATGAAATTGTTCTACTGGACATTTCCGCAACGATTGACGGACGAAGGCCCTTCTTCAATACTGTAACAAAGGTTGCGAAGAGTGTCGCAATACCCCTCACAATCGGAGGCGGCATCAAGAACCAGGAGGATATCCTTGAATTACTACATTGCGGTGCTGATAAGGTCACCCTTAATACGATTCTCACACAAGATCCTGATCTGCTTGGGAAAGCCGCACATCGATTCGGTTCACAAGCGCTGGTCGCTGCGATCGATGTTCAACGAAGCAACGGCAGCTGGAGGGTTCACGTGAAGAGCGGCATGCTGGATGCGGATCGGGATGCTTTAGTATGGGCGCGGACGGTCGTTGCTCGTGGGGCTGGAGAAATCCTGGTGACGTCGATTGACATGGATGGGACGAAATCTGG
>CAZOIM010000171.1:0-8637 GCA_964579855.1 uncultured Ignavibacteriaceae bacterium
TACTCGAAGCCTGACCAAACTAGGCGGTGGGGTTCTCAGCTTTGGCAGCCAAACAGTCACGTTGAATGCCCTCACCATTAGTAACGGTACATTCACTTCCACTTCGGGAACATTGAACCTGGCTGGCAATTTCACTAATGACGGCACATTCACACACAATAATGGCACGGTAGTCTTTAATGGATCCTCTGCTCAGAACATTGGTGGATCTTCGTCTACGAGTTTCGATAATCTCACCGTGAGCAACACCAGCGGCGTGTCATTGACAGGTGCGAGCGCTTTCAATGTCAGCGGAGCGATGACAATTGGTAATGGCGCAAGTTTGGAAGTTCCCGCGGGACCTTCGCTCACGATAGGATCTGGTGCTTCCATTACAACAACTGGTACTGGAAAGATTATTCTAGACAGCGGTGCAAGCTATACCAACCTGAGCAGCAGCGCACCGTCTTTGCAGATGAGTCGTACCATTACGGGAACGGAGGGATGGCGCATGCTCGCCGCTCCGGGCACAGTAACAGTCGGGTCGATGTTTGCAGGCAATTTCGTCACGCAAGGTTTTACAGGCTCCAGTTTCCCTGCATTGCAGCCCAATCTTCTGTGGTGGGATGAACCCAGCCAAGGCACATCGTTGCAGGCTTGGAGACAGCCATCCGCCACTATCGATACCGTCAAGTTAGGAAGAGGGTACATGTATTATGTCTTCAACGGAGCGCAAAGACCTGACCTCGCAGTCAACTATACCGATGTTCTGCCGTTGACGATGTCTGCACTTGGCAAGGAAAATCCACTCACTACGGCGTTTGACTTTGGTGTGACAGCCACGACGCGCACGCCCAGCGGACCACCAGATACGACCTATGTGGATACAAACCTGGTTGATTATGGATGGAACCTTGTCGGTAACCCAACTCCTTCAACGATTGACTGGAACGCTTCTTCGGGTTGGACAAAAACGAATATGGATGGAACAATCTATGTCTGGAATCCTGCAGACACAACCGGTGGCTACAAGACGTGGAATGGTACGACGGGAAATCTCGGTAGTGGACTGATCGCACCGTTTCAGGCATTTTGGGTCAAAGCAAACAACTCAAGTCCCTCGCTGCATTGCACCAATGGAGTGAAATCAACTGGCGGAAATTTCCTGGGAAAGATTGTCGCCGGCTCGGGCAAGGTGATACATGTTCAGGGAGACACCCTCGGTTCGAATGATAGAGGTATAGCCAAGCCGTCAATTCAGGTTGCAAGAGCCTCTGGGGGCAAAGACACGAGCATCTCCTCGTCGACACCCGTTCTCACATTAGATCTCTCGGCCAACGGCCATCAGACTCAAGCGTATGTGATGTTTAGCAATCGTGGAAAGCTGTCTTACGATCCCTTTGATGCGTTTAGCCTGGTACCTCTCTCTGATAGTTACCTGATGTTTTACTCTATTGCAGGCCAAGGCCAGCCCGCAATGCAGATCCAGGATTTGCCCGATACCGGCTTTGCCCAGCCTTTCACTCTTCCGTTATATGTCGGTGGATCGGTTAGCGGTCAGCCGCTCAGCGCATCATTCACACTCCGTTGGAAATTCGACGGACAACTTCCCGCTGGCTGGAACATAACGCTCATGGACGATGCCGCCAGAAAGGCATACACATTGACCACGGGGGGCCAGTTGACATTCGATTACAACACACCAGCTGATCTGGTGCCGTCTGGCAACAGTATCTTGGAGAAGAAGTCAGGATTAATCTCTAATAGTCGATCGTTGGCTGTTCCGCCACGACCTGTGGCGTTCTCGGTTCCATCATCTAGACTGTCAAAGACAGCTTCTTCGCCTCGCTTCCGCTTGGTGATTTCAGCAAGCAATGACGTGACCGGATATTTGCCCACAACTCCTGAATTGGCACAAAACTATCCGAATCCTTTCAATCCGACCACGAACATCACTTTTTCGGTTCCAACGCTTTCGCGCGTAACGATCGAAGTGTTTAATGTTCTGGGGCAAAAGATCACCACAGTGACCGATCAGGAGTATCCAACGGGAAAATATGTAGTGACATGGAATGGCAGCCGCGCGGCGAGTGGAGTCTACTTCTGTAGGATGATTGCGGGGGCTGGGCAACAACTCAAAAAAATGGTTCTTATTCGATGACAATGTTCTTCAAGGCAATCAACGTGATTGTTATCGATTTCTTGAGACAAATTTGTAAGGTCGCGGAATGATACAGATAGATTCCCAAAATGAGTCAGGTATCTCAAAATAGAGCACAACAGTTTCTGAAACTCCTCTTTTTTGGAAAGAAAGAAGAGAAAGTCACGGCACGCTTATAGTTGGTATTGAGACAAGGGAATGGTTCGAAAAGAAACCCGAATTGGCGGAATTTCAAACTTGAAGATCGCGAGCGACTCAAATGGCTGCAATAGAAAAATGGTTCTCATAGGGCGATGAAGTTCTTCAAACACATATTTGTGATCTGCGTGATCACGGGATCAGTTGTACATTCACAATCGTCCAGCGCGCAACATGCGGTGGCGACGATAACCGCGTCTGCGACGGTCCTTGGAAATGTGGACCTGATTGTGATGAAGGACATGGAATTCGAAATCACCAGTATCTCATCGACTGAGCTTATCGTGAACCCACAAAGCAATCCATATTCTGGTGAAATAAAGATCGTTGGAAATCCCAACGGTCTCGTTAGGGTGACATACGAAAGACAAGCCATCCTTAGACACGAAAGTGGAGTATCGCAACTCTACTTCACCTACAATTTTAGTGGAGGTCCCTCCGTCGTTCAAAGTGAATCAAATCTCCTCACGCAGAATAATCAAATCCGGCTGAGTGACCAGGGAGTATACTATCTTTGGGTAGGAGGACGTCTCACAGGTTTAGAGAATATCATACCGGGTAATTATGACATGCAATTGACTCTTGAATTGGAGTACATCCAATGACCCCAATTGCATACATCGTGTCTCGCGGGGGATTGTTGATTGCGTTGGTTTCCGTGACGGCATTTCCGTTGGCAGCCCAAAGGATCAACTTTGGAGCCTATACGACTTCTCAGGGACTCTCGTTAGCCGTGGGAGGCAACTTGAATTTCAACGACAAGCAATCGGTAATCGCCAGCAATAGCAATTCGACAATCAGTATCGCGCTCAGTGACCCCGAAATTCAATATGTCGCGATTACTGGAGATGCGACAAGGGACATCACGGTCACTGTGAGTTCACCATTGGACCTTATCACCGGTGCAGGAGGGGCGGGTCATCAAATACCGTTTACTTGTCAGTTCGCATATTCAAACCTTGGATCACCCACGGTCGCGGCAGCAAAGGCAGTTGCCGTGCAAGTGCCGGGAGGATACACTGCAGTTACGTTCCCAATACTTCGAAGGGCCGGTGGCGTGCCCGCCCCGCCTCCGACGCCCGCGCACGGTGGATTTACACCTCCCTCAGCAACAGCATATTTGTTTCTGTATGGATCGTTAGGGCCGGTGGGAAATGTTTCCCCGGGGATTTACTCTGGGACGGTCAATGTGAGCGTTCAGTACTAATGAGCAGATTATGACCAAAATCCGATGGATTCGTTTCAATCGCTGCGCGGCCTTGCTTGCAGTTTCTTTGATGGCGATAAGCGCTGCATTCTCAAGCGAGAGTCAGGCCCAGAACAAGCAGTCGATGAAGGTCAAACTCAGCGTGTCGCCTTCGGTAAGTGTAGGAAGGATGGAGGCAGGCGTGCAACAGGCGTTTGCAAATGAGATTCCACAATTGACCCAGATGTTTCGGGGGCGAGCAGGTGAAGCTGATTCTGTTAGCTTCGGTGTCGGATTTGCTCTCTCGGCATACGAAAATGTTGCGGTGCTTCTCAGTTTCACGATTCCGTCGCGGGCAGGTGTGCGAAATGATCATGCTGCCGACGCGGCCCGAATCACCTGTGGGTATTTGAACGATGGGACGACGTATTTCAGGCGGGCAACAATCACCAACAAGAGTGTCATTCAATTCCGGCTCATGAATAACAGTCTGTTAAAGCGCTCGATGAAACTCAATAATCCACTGCTTGTAGCATATGTGTTCTTTGTAATCACTCAACCCAGGGAGGGAAATTCATATGCAAGCTCGTTGCCGGTCTCGACCGTAACTGTGGAGTTCATGTAATAGATGTCGCAATCATTTAACAAACCGTCTCTTCGTGAGGAGAGATATTCTCAAACACAATACAAATCAATGGAGGTATTTATGTTACGCAATCTTTGTTCTGCTGCCTTATTGGCGGTTATGCTGGTGGTTTTGGTTGCCGGCAATGTGCAAGCGCAATCGCAGGCAAACGCCAACGTTGGCGTTTCGGCAACTGTGCTGACAGCTCTTACCATTACCAAGAATACCGATGTAGCATTCGGAAACGTTGGTGCCACAACAGCTGGTACGGTGTATGTGGACCCCAAAGGTGTAGCCAACACATACGTTGGTACAGGTTGGGCAGTCGGTACTTTGACTGTCGCAGGAGCTAATTCTCAGAGTATTCATCTCGGTTGGCCGGCCAGCATTCCGCTGACTTCTGGTGCCAACACAATGACTTATACTCTGAAGGTGAATACCTTGAATGCCAACACCCAAGCCTCATCGACGACGAAAACGTTGACGGGCGGTTTCTTCGATGATGCAACCAGCGCAACCGGTGGCTATTTTCTATGGGTTGGAGGCGACCTTGGGACCCTCAGCTCGCAGGCGACCGGTGCTTACACTGGAACAGCCAATTTCACAGTGGAATACAACTAACCAATCGGGCTATTCTCGCTCAATTCGGCTGTAATGATAGGGAATACCTCTTTGAATAATGGTCATTCAGGAAGCCCCTGATTTTTGGGGCTTCCTGATTGCCATAAAATGGGTTATCTTAGAGTTGCTCGGTTCCGGTATTACGTAAGGTTGCCGGTCTGAAGCTCAATGCCCTCTTCCACATAAAACTCAAATATCACTATGAGACACGCGAATTTCTATCGCCGTTCCAGCATCGTTGTCTTCCTGGTGTTCATGATCCTCTCAGGGACAGAAATGCTCTTTGCACAGGTAACGGTAGCCCCTTCGATGCTCTTCATTGACGCGAAGAGCGGAATTGGGAACCTCTATATCACAAACAATTCCGCATCTCCTCAAGAGGTGAGCATCAGCTTTGCGTTTGGATACCCCGATGCCGACAGTGCGGGAAATGGCACTATGAACTACAGCGATACAATTGCTGCCAAGACATACTCGCTCAATCCAATGGTTCACGCTTTTCCACGCAGTTTTGTGTTGAGCGCAAAACAAGAACAAACTGTCAGGTTACAGGTCCGTACCAAGAACGCGGACAAGGATGTTTTCTTGTTCACAAGAGTAAAGATCACTTCAAATCAGAAATCTGCAGATGTAGGCCGAAAAGTGTCAGACTCAATAACCGCTCAGATCAGTTTCAAGTTTGATCAGATCCTTCCCGTCTTTTACCGGAAAGGAAACCTGTCAACGGGACTTACGATACACGATGTCAGGACAGTGACCAAAGACAATAAGCTTACAGTTGTCGCGGATGTCGAGCGTTCGGGCTCAGCTCCCTTCATCGGGAGCGTGAAGGCACAGTTGTTTTCGCCCGCGAATCAAGAAGTAGCTCTGTCTGAGGTGACGGCGGCAATCTATTTTCGAACGAAGAACAAGTTGGAACTCGACCTTTCAAAGGTAGTGAAAGGCGCACATCGACTTGTAGTGACATTTGAAACAAAGCGGTCTGATGTCACGGAAGAAGATCTGCTACAATCGCCCCCTGTGACAAAAGAAGTGACCGTAAATCTGCAGTGATCTGTTGCGTCAGCTTCGCAGTATGAACGGCTGAAATTCAACCACTGCAGCTTTGGTTAAACAGCTCTTCTGTACGACGAACAAGGCTTAACGGACACGAGGTTCTTCATTGACAGTTACTTCTGACCTCGTGACGGTTCAAGCATATTTGGAAATTTCGCTTTACATCGCGTGACATCGTGTTAGAACTTAGTGACAGTTTATAGACTGTCTTAAGTAGATGAAAAACGCGGTATCTGGGTTTCCGGAAAAACTCCCTAGACGTGCAGGCAGGTCAGTGGATGAGGATAAGCACAGGCCTGGAATCAGGTATTGGGAAGGGACTTCAACCCGTCAGGAATCGATTATGGTGTTATGCGTATACTGTTGTTGGCTGTAGGTATATTTTGTTTGTTCTGCTTCCTCGCCCCTTCCCGGTCGTTGGCGCAACAATCCCCCCAATATGAAGAAGTGATATTTGGCTTCACTCTCAAGGAATTGGGAAGCTACAATATATCCGTTGCCGTCAAGAACGACAGGATTTACCTTCCCGTCATGGAATTATTCAACATTTTTGAAGTGTATTACACCCTTGAGGGTCAGAACATCATCAAAGGAACGTACCTCTCTTCCGCGTTCCCCATGACGATCGATCCCGTCAAGCGAATAATTTCTCTCGGAAAGAAGCAATTTGACCTAACGAAAGAAGAGCTATTCAAAGGGGACCTCGATATCTATCTCTTGCCAGAAAAATTCGAAGAGATCTTTGGCATTTCCAGCACCGTGAACATCAACAGGCTTCAGATTGTCTCCGAGACATCCAAGGAATTGCCTGCACTTCTTCGCAAAAAGGCCGCGCGGGATCGCACAGACATACGGGGTGGATCCGGGGTGCCGACAAGGTATCCCTTGCGCTACGATCTCGATCGCTCGTATCTCGGCGGGGCCGTTCTGGACTACAACGTTTCCACGTCCTTGAACAAGTTCACATCGCAAGGTACTAGTTACACGTTCACGGGGGGCGGTGAAGTGGCAGGAGGTGATCTGCAGGGAAGTCTTGTGGGCGCAACGGGCCAATCGTCCTCATTGACCGATACACGCTGGCGTTATGTGGTTCGGGAAAATAACTATTTTAGCTCTCTCTCGGCGGGGCAAATCACCACCGGAAGTGACTTTGTTCCGCGTGTCACCGGCATTGCGTTGTCCAATGAGCCGGTGGAGCCGCGCGTCATGTTTGATAACTATGTGGTGGATGGATACACGGAGCCCGAGTCCGATGTCGAGCTCTATCTGAATGACCGTCTGATCGATTTCCAGAAAACTAATGCAGCGGGTTATTACCGATTCCAGTTTCCCCTTACGTACGGAACCATGCGCATCGCAGTGAAGACGTTTTCCAAATATGGCGACATCAATGTTGATGAGAAACAGGTTCAGATTCCTTTTACATTTGTGCCCAACGGAGTTCTGAGTTACAATCTCCAGGCAGGCAAATCAATTGACAACGTGGGGCTGCCCAGCGATTTGTATTTTGGCAATGCCAATCTTCTCTATGGTGCCACGAACTGGCTGACATTGAATGGTGGACTTGAACAAAGCTCGAAAGGTAGTCTGCGGAAGCCGATCTTCGACGGTGGCCTATCGTCACGGCTCTTTTCCCAATACATAGTGAATGTTGATGTGGCGCCGAACGCCTACTACCGCATGAATGCGAACGCACTTTTTGCCTCCAATGCCGGTTTTTACCTCCAGTACGCCAAGAACGTTCTGACTGATTCTCTCATCGGGTTATCACCTCAGCAAAGTGCGAATTTGACTCTTTTCCTCCCTCTCACGTTTGTTTCCAGTGGCACCGGGTTCAGGCTCTCCGAAGACTACACGGATGGGGTGTCGGGAAAACGCCTGTCACCACGATTCGATCTTTTGACTCGGCTGACCGACATTCAGCTTCTGTTAAGCTACAGTGAGAAAATGAACGGGGCGGGCGTGCGGCCATTGAATCTTGCCGGCAATGGTCTCTTTACGGCGACCGCGATGTGCATGCTTCCCCGTGGGTCGTTTCTTCCCAATTTTCTACAAGGATTTCTCCTGCGGGGTCAGGCAATTTACGATATGCAAGCAAAGTCCTTCCAGGATGCGAGTCTGCAATTCTCGAAGACATTTATGCAGATCTTTCAGTTCAACTTGGGGTTTGAGCGCAATTTTGCGGCCAAAGCCACATCATTCCAGGCCGGATTGATCATGGACCTGAATGTCACACGTACATCCTCAGTTCTTAATATGTCAGAGGGTAGCAGTACGCAGCGTCATTCGCTCTATGGCTCGGTTGCCTTAGATCACAATAGCGGAACGGTATTCCTTTCTAACCGCGAAGAAATCGGCAAGGGCGGCATTGATGTAGCATTGTTTGTCGATAACAACAACAACAGCGTATATGATCACGGGGACGAGCTCATTCCCGCAAAAGGTGTCAAAGTGGATGGCATGGGGAAGATCGAGTTGGGGAGGGACAGCGTCATCCGGGTTTCGCAACTTCAGAGCTACTTCAGATATAATCTTGAAGTTGACCGACAGCAGATCGATCCGAATCTGGTTCCTACAATTGATAAATTCTCGTTTGTTGTAGATCCGAATCAGTTTAGGCGCATCGAGATTCCCTTCTATCGGGGCGGTACCATTTCGGGAACCGTCTATCTCGAAAAGGAGGCAGAACGTAAACCCCTAAGTGGAATACGAGTCATCATGCGATCAACGGACGCAGCGTTCGGCGATACGCTTCGCACTTTTGCAGACGGGGGTTTCTACGTTATGAATGTCGCACCCGGCAGTTACACT
>CAZOIM010000172.1:0-2713 GCA_964579855.1 uncultured Ignavibacteriaceae bacterium
GAATGGATCTTGGCCAGGTGTATATGGGGATGACGATTGCAAGGTTCGAAGGGAATGAAATGAAAACCACGGTCGCCGGCATGCCGCAGGTCCTTGTATACCGTGCGGAATCACGCGAAGTGGATCAAGTTACGCTGAAAGGAATGCCACTCGGCGCTTTTTCCAATTATCCTTTCCAATCCAGGATATTGCCGTTGAATGTCGATGATGTCGTGGTACTCATGACTGATGGTTATATCGAACGTTTTAACGATAAGCACGATACCCTGGATATTCCCAGAGCCATTCATGTGTTGAGAGAACACGGCGCCGAGCCGCCCGATAAAATTATACACGCATTCCTCGACGATGCAGCTGAATGGGCCCATGGGAACACTCAGGCTGATGACGTAACTTTTGTCCTCATCAAAAAAACGTGATCCATCTGTGAACAGGAGTATCAAGGAATGAATGACCAGCCTTCTTTTCTTCAAGGCACGCTATGGAAAGTCGGACTCTTCCCCATAATCCGACTTGTGCTTGCTCTCCTTTTTGTCGCCATACCGGTGGCGCTCATCCAGGTAATTGTCAAATCACTGGCAGACCCTGCGTACGGCAGTCTCGTATTCACGTGCCTTGTAGTCCCTGCCGCATTTGGATCATACTGGGGATACGTTAGGCTTGTTGAACGGAGACCGGTGGCAGAACTTGCCTTTGCAGGATCCTTGAAGGAATTCGGGTTCGGCCTCATGATCGGCACCTCATTATTCACCATCACCATCGGCATTCTGTGGGGAGCCGGTTTCTACCACGTCATCGGTACCAATGGCTGGATTGTGTTGGTCGAATCCGTGAGCTTGGCTGTGATGTCCGGATTTATCGAAGAACTGATTACGCGCGGAATCATCTTCCGGATCATCGAGGAGTCGCTGGGTACTTGGATCGCGTTGGTCTTTTCTGCGTTGTTGTTTGGCTCGATGCATCTCGCGAATCCTCACGCCACACTGTTCAGCGCCGCCGCAATTGCTCTGGAAGCCGGACTCCTGCTCGGCGCTTGTTACATTCTCACACGCAGGCTTTGGCTTGCGATTGGTCTTCACCTGGCGTGGAATTTCGTTCAAGGCGGAATATTCGGCGTTGCAGTCTCAGGAACACCGCCCCATGGACTGCTCGTGTCGAACATCACGGGTCCGGAAATTCTCTCGGGAGGCTCTTTTGGCGCAGAGGCTTCGATTGTGGCGGTCGTTGTCTGTGTAACGGGATTTCTCGTGGTTATCATGAGAGCCCGGAAGAAAGGTCAAATTATTCAGCCATTTTGGCTCCGAATAGCGGCGATTCATTCGACTTGACATTTTCCGACGCGATTCTTATACTATACCAGAGTAAACAATGAACAGTTTTGGGCGATATTACTTTTTTTATTACCCGCGGGCGCGTGATCGTGCGCTTTCGCCGGAGTAAGCCGTCCAGGGCTTGAGTCTCCAGAAGGTGGAACCGCAGATCAGAGCGCTTCCACCTTTTTCGTTTTGCGAGAATCGTGGAAGATTGCTTCCGCGATTTTTTTTTGCTCGTGAAGAATGTCTCAATGAAGAAACTTTGACCAATACTATGAAATCAACAATCCGGAATATACATCAAGAAGGAATCTTGCATGACTAATCTTAAGCTTGTTGGGCTCGAAAAGAAAGAACGAACGGTGATATCTGTCGGCAACGTCCGTTTCGGCCAAGGGTTCGTGATCATTGCCGGACCGTGCAGCGTCGAAAGTGAGGAGCAAATGGTTCAAACAGCTATCGCCGTCAAGGAAGCAGGCGCGGATATGCTTCGCGGGGGTGCGTTCAAACCCCGGACATCACCCTACGCATTTCAAGGTCTCGGCCTCGAAGGACTTAAGATCCTCGCAAAAGCCCGCGATGTGACCGGACTTCCTTTTGCCACTGAAGTGCTCGACACACGCGATGTTTCCTGGGTGGCAGAATTTGCGGATATGATCCAGATTGGTGCACGCAATATGCAGAACTTCTCGCTCCTCAAGGAAGTCGGAAAACTCCAGAAGCCCGTCCTGTTGAAACGGGGCATGTACTCGACGCTGGAAGAATGGATGAACTGTGCTGAATACATTATGAACGAGGGGAACCCCAACGTTGTACTCTGCGAACGGGGTATTCGTTCATTCGAAACCTACACACGCAACACGCTCGACATCAGCGCTGTGCCGGCAGCGAAAGAACTCAGTCATCTTCCTGTTATCACGGATCCTACACACGGTACGGGCAAGGTCAGTTTGATCGAACCCATGAGCCTCGCATCGGTTGCTGCCGGATCGGATGGACTGATCATCGAAGTCCATAGAAATCCGCAGGAGGCGTTGAGCGACAAGGACCAGGCTTTAACGCCGCCGCAGTTTTCGACCATTGTACGGAAAGTACGATCACTCGCAAAATTCATGGAGGGGATGAAACAATGAGCAGACCGCCTCAAAAAACTTTAAGCACACGGAGGTTATCGTGAATCTCAAGGAAGTCAGGAACAACATCGACAGCATCGACCAGCAGATCCTCATCATGCTCAGACACCGGTTGGAGTACGCCATGCAGGCGGGGAAGCACAAGAACGCAGTGCACGACCCCTCCAGAGAAGAAGCCGTGTTTAAGAATGTGACTGCGCACGCATCGTCGCTGATGCAGGAACCGTTCATCCGTCATCTGTACGAAGCGATCATCAATGAAAGCAA
>CAZOIM010000172.1:2813-8544 GCA_964579855.1 uncultured Ignavibacteriaceae bacterium
GAAACCAACCTGAAGATTGTCGCAGAGGCAGTCATTCCCATCCATCATAACCTTCTCGCATTACCCGGAACAAGCCACCAGGAAATAAAATCGGTGTATTCACATCCCCAGGCGCTCGGTCAGTGCCGGGCGTTTCTTTCGAGGAATAAGCTGGAGCCGCGTCCCTTCTACGATACGGCAGGGGCCGCACGCTGGCTTGCACGCGAACAACAGCGAGGGGCCGGTGTCATTGCGAGCGCTCTTGCGGCCGAGCTCCACGGCCTTGAAATCATCAAAGAAAACATCGAAGACCATCCACAGAATGCAACTCGCTTCGTCATGTTATCGACCGAAGAAACGACGGGTCCGGCAAACAAATGCACGATCACCTTTTCCACACAGCATCGAGTAGGCGCATTGTTTGATGTGCTGCGGGTCTTCGCGGAGAACAACATCAACCTGACGCGCATTGAGTCCCGTCCAATCCGGAAAAACCCTGGAGCCTTTGCATTCCTTGTTGATTTCCAGGGGAGTCGTGAGAATGATGTCGTCAGGAAAACACTCGCGCTGGTCGAGAAGGCGACAATCAATTTCAAAATCCTCGGATTCTATCAGGAGGCATCGAAATGAACATCTGTATTCTTGGATCTGGCAAGATGGGCTCATGGCTCGCCAGGCAGCTTTCGCCGGACCACACCGTCTCTGTCCACGACACCGACCCTTCGAAGGCTCAGGCTTTACCGGGCATGCGAGTGCTCAGCAATCTTGAAGACATCCGAGACTCTTCACCACAAATGCTCATCAATTGCGTCAGCCTCCAAAATACGGTCACGGCTTTTCGCACAGTGCTGCCGTATCTACCCAGCAATTGTCTCCTCAGTGACATTGCGTCCGTCAAAGGCAATTTGCCTGCTTTCTATCGCGAGGCAGGATTCCGATTCGTTTCTGTGCATCCGATGTTCGGACCCACGTTTGCAGATTTGAACGAGCTGAGCAAGCAGAACGCCGTGATCATCAGCGATTCGGATGGCGAAGGAAGGGATTTCTTTCGTCAACTCTTTGGACGGCTCGGGCTGAACGTGTTCGAATATTCCTTCAGCGAGCACGATGTGATGATGGCGTATTCACTCACGCTTCCGTTTGTATCGTCCATGGTTTTTGCCTCGTGTGTCAGCTCGGAAGCCGTTCCCGGCACCACGTTTCAGCATCACCTTGAAGTAGCACGGGGACTACTCTCCGAAGACGACTTCCTTCTTTCCGAAATCATTTTCAATCCACATTCACTGGCGCAGCTGGAGAAAATCAGCGGCAGACTCAATTTCCTCTGGCACATTATCCGGAACCGTGATACGGGCGAGGCCGTGCGGTTCTTTGAAGGGTTGAGGAAGAATGTGAAGGAATAGAATGTATCGATCACACATTCGTAGTCGTACAACAGAAATTGTTCGCTATTTCGAAGTCCGCAGCCACCGAAGTTGTGGATTGGAACTTTGATTTTTTATTCATGAGAAGCATTGCGTTGACATTGAGAGAACACTCATCCAACTTTTAATGAGAATATTCGAGTCTTGGGAGATGGACTCGGGCAAATAGGTGTTTCAGTGAGAGCCTCCGGAGTCGAAAGATGATGGAGGCTTTTTTTGCATCAAGTCCAAATTGGTTCACAATGCATCGCAAAAAAGCTCGAGGCACAGTCGTCAACCACAGTGAGCTTCACTGAATCGGCATACTCGTTCCTGTCTGCTTGTTTGTCGATTACTATCAGTTACTCAAGTTGCGATTGGCCAACTTGGAAGTCCTGCCACATCAATAGAACGATAACTGGCACGATCCGGAAAAATGGGTGGGGTGTATCGATCGAATGGCATGCTAAGCAGGATGGCAATAATCACAACTCCGCGGCTTTTGCTTGAGGATGAACCAACAAGCAACCTCAATCCGGCGCATGGGAAAAGGATTGCGAATTTATTCACGTGGCTCAACAAAAGAGGAACAACGATCATCCAGGCGAGATGCTCGGAAAAGCAACACGTCAAGTGAATCGAGGATCATCAATCCACTTAATTGCAGAGTAATCAAGTTTGAGAAATTGAACTGGGGCCTTGGGCAGCGCATTCAGCAGTGTAAGGTATCACATTCCGTTCTGTAGCTTAATTCATAAGCCGTTGTCGAGATGACCACATACGCGAATGCAAACATTTTTACGTTTCGATATCTTCGGATTCAGGATCGATAAGACTCTTTCCATTATCTGCAAATCGGAAATACTCCGATGGCATAAATAGGAATCGGGTAATGGGAATCTACACTTTGGTACACTGGATGTTTGATAGATCTTTGATAAACAATGTAGAAAGTGGTAATTTAACTCAGCGCAATATTTTTTTGATTCTTGATAAAACAGCCGACAGGCGGGCAATGGATCTCATCGAAAACGTATTACGTCTTTCTATCGGACTTGGTGACAAAGTGCCCTTCGAACAGATATATAGGCAGTATTGGTCCAGACTCTATGTCTATGCCTTCAATGTTTTGAGAGAGAAAGAGCTATGTGAGGACATTGTGCAGCAGGTTTTCACAGATCTTTGGGAAAGGAGGGATGCCCTTCAGATCTCTGATCTTAATTCATACCTGTTCCAATCGGTAAAATATCAGATCTTCAATCACTTCCGCGAAAGCAGGTATAGAAAACAATTACTGATGAAATTCGATCAGTTATATGCGGATCACGGAACCGATGAGTTATATGAAATGCAGGAATTAGAAGCTCACATACATGAAACAATTTCCCGATTGCCCAAACGGCGCAGGATGATTTTTGAAATGAGCAGGAACGAAGGACGGTCCAATAAGGAAATTTCCGAGAATCTCAATCTCTCGCTGCAAACCGTAAAGAATCAGATCAGTGAATCCCTAAAATCTATTCGCAAATCTCTGGACAACCTTAATCTGCTGTTTTTCTAAGCCGCTGTCTCTCCCCGCATATCAGGCTTCATTGTTCCAATTCCTTTCTCTTGCTCCTCAATGAATTTGAAGAATAATTCAAGGAACATAGTACCTTTGGCTCGTTCAAGTTACTTAGACATTGGAAGAGGACACTGCTTTCTTTCCTGAGAAATGCATATGGACATGACGGAATTATCAACCTTGATCGAAAAGTATAGACGCGGCGAACTCACACCGCAGGAAAAGGAGATGCTTGATAACGTTCTTGAATCATTTCAAACAACCCACAATGATTGGGTCGAAGATGAAATGGGGGACAGGAGAGTGGTCGAGGAGAGGATTCTTTCCCGGATACTGAGCAACATTGAGAAAGAGAAAGTTCATAATGGCAGGTTAACATTCTTCGCTCCTTCATTGATGAAGAGGGCAGCCGCGATTGCATTTTTCTTCATCGTAAGTTCCGGAATTCTATATGTATCATGGATTTACTCCAGAAGGACAGCTCCTGCGGTCTGGAGCGAAGCTATTACCCTGCTAGGGGAGAAGTCCATCATACTCCTTTCAGACAGCTCACAAGTTACTTTGAATGCGGGCAGCAAACTAAGATATCCGGATCGGTTCAATGGCACAGACAGAGAAGTATATCTGGACGGTGAAGGGTATTTCGTTGTGCACCATATTAATAGCCAGTCCTTCGTTGTTCACACTGGGAAACTATCCACGACAGTATTGGGAACCAAGTTTGATGTCTCCGCGTACCCTGAGAACAAAACCATTGCGGTATCATTGTTGGAAGGAAGGGTAAAAGTTTCGAGCAATGATAGGGGAAAAAGCGATAGGACAGTATTTCTTCAGCCAAAAGAGCAGCTGGTGTACGATAAGGAAAGCAATGTCAGCTCGTCGGGCACGTTTGATTCTTTGGAAGCAATTGGCTGGAAAGATAATGTGTATAAATTTGAAAATGAACCTCTGAGAGCGGTACTACCCCAGCTTGAAAGAGCTTTCGGTACAAAATTGGTCATTACGGATGAAGCAGTACTAGGACAAGAAATAACAATCACGTTCGAAGATAATTCTAGACAAACAGTCATTGATGTTATCAAGAACTTGACTGGGTTAGAATACTGCATCGTCCTGGGAAAAGACAACAAGCAGGAAGTTCACTTCCTTCGAAGGGTACAATGACCATCCGTCTTCTCTCTCTACCAAGAGCAAAGGATCGAGAAAGTATTGAACGGAAAAAGGTGATCTATATTTCCTTTATCCGGACAACCATGCTCGCATTGATAGTTAGTTTCCTTCTGGCTCCTGATGCAAAGGGGCAGAATATGTCCGCACCAAATGTAAGTTTGAAGGTGGAGAACATGCCGCTGAAAGAAGTACTGAAGATCCTGGTACGAGAGACGAAATTTACTTTCAGTTATCTGGGTAAAGAATTGCCTTTGGACGAAAGGATCACTCTGGATGTAAAAAACAAACCCTTGCGGCAGGTTCTTGAAATGTTGTCTAGTAGATTTGCCCTGACGTTTACCAGGATCGAAAATATCATAACTATTAAGAAGAGGGAACGTGCAGATGAAACAAATGAACTTCCGGGTTCTGGAATACTAAGAGGGATAGTTCGTGATTCCGCAACCTCGGAAGTCTTGCCCTATGCCAATGTCAATGTCCCCAGACTGAATACCGGGGCAAATACAGACAATCGGGGATTTTTTGTCATTCCTTCTCTCCCTGAAGGGAAAGAATATACCATCATTGTTACATACGTCGGTTACTTGCCAAAGACGGCCACAGCGTTTATTAAGGAAAATGAAATCACAGATATTGAAGTCTCTCTGGCAAAGTCTGCCATTCAGGTAGATAGCGTCGTTATTTATGGAGCGCGTACCAACGAGGGAGAGATTAGCGTTAAAAAGATATCAGCAAGAGAGATCGAGAACATGACTCATGGCGTTGAAGCAGACGTCATGAGGACGATTCAGCTGGAGCCGGGAGTGCAATCCGCAGGAGATGTTTCTGCCAGGTACTATGTACGAGGAGGGGCGAGTAATGAAAATCTCGTGCTGCTGAATGGAACGCCTATTTACAATCCTTTTCATGCCCAGGGAATCCTCAGTGCCATCGACCCTGACATGATCAACAGCGTTGAATTCTACAAGGGCGGATTCGGAGCTAAGTATGGTGGACGGCTCTCTTCGGTTATGAATATCGTAACAAAAGACGGCAACACAAACAGCTTTGGGGCAACTGCCGCGTTAAGCGAATTGACCGCTAAGGGTGCGTTGGAAGGACCGATACCCGACGGTTCCTTTTTTATTACTGGCAGGAAGAGTTACTTCAATGAGATATTAAAAAAGTTCACAAACAACGAGAGTATTCCCATAGATTTTTACGATGCCTCTTTCAAAGTCAACTATTCCAACCCGGACTTTCTGCCCATTTCGAAATTTTCGGTCTTCGGATTCATAAGCAACGACAAAATCGACTATAAAAATAGTTTGCACGCCGGTTACAATTGGTCAAATGCAAACGCAGGTTTTGACTGGCTTTTCGCACAACGAAACGATCCTTCGTTTGTCGAATTCACCTTCTATTATTCCGGATTTTCAGGCAGCGAGATACCCTATTCCAGCAATGACCGGTATCTCGACAATAGACTCGACGATTACACGTGTAAATATGATTTCTATCACGTGTATGGTAATAAAAATGAATCTTACGGGGGAGTTAAAATGTATTACATAAAGACGGGGCTGCGCCTTAATAACTCAACCGGAAAATTGAAAGACGTCGGCTCGGAAGGCGA
>CAZOIM010000173.1:0-8503 GCA_964579855.1 uncultured Ignavibacteriaceae bacterium
CGTTGGAAGTGATCGCAAGAGCATAGACAAATCCGGTCGTCAGGCCGTGATTGACTGGCGTCCAATTTCCACCGCTATTGGTGGAGATAAGGACTCCGCCAGTGGTCGTCCCGGCAAAAAGATTTGCACCGCCCCCTCCAGTTGAGTACACGGCGAGCGTTGGGACGATAGGGCTTGTCAATCCGTTATTCACAGGGGTCCAAAGAGTAGGACTAAGGGGTGAAAACGATACTCCGTAAATGCCCCAGTGGGTGCCGGCGAAGAGGTTCGTGCCGGAGACAATGAGTGAGGAAACATCCAGTGTCGGATAGCCGGGATAGTCGAGGCCGCTGTTCACCGCTGTCCAGGATGTGCCGTTGTCCGTTGAAAGAAAAACTCCCCCAATTGTCCCTGCAAACAAATTCGTCCCAATGACGGCAAGTGCACGGATGGAGCCTCCGTTGGGTCCATTCGTCCGAACCCATTGGGAGTGCAGCGTATTGGAATACAGGGACGAGAGAACGCACAGAAGGAAAACAGCTCGGATCTTTTTCAATTTATCACGCTGGTAAGTGCATCAGTTGTGGTAGCATATCGCTGGTCGAGGTGCATTGTGTAGACTTCCTGATCTCCTAAAGAGCAAGAATAAAATATTATATGGTCTTTTGACGTCTTCCCCATTTCTCGAACAGGTGGGTGTACTAAACTTAAGACATTCTCCGCGCACTTGCAATCTGGTCATGCAGAAGCCATTGAAAATCCGTGCCTGTGCGATTTTACAGAATGCGGAAAGAAATATTTATGGAGGAGGAGCCGGCGTTACGAAGTTTTGACTAGCAGTATTGGGAACCTATTTTCGAGGGTAATCATATTGAAGACATATAACTCTCTCTCGCTGATCCTGCAACTAACGCGGACGAGAGGTTCACATTGGTTGGAGTGTGCGAGCCGGTCGATGCGATGACTTCATAATACTATTCGCTTCCAATCGCCTTTCTTGAAGTAATACCATGCCATCAGGGCGACGAGGGCTTCTGCGGCCGGCACGGCAATCAATGCTCCTGACGATTTCATATCCAACCCCACTGCCAAAATATACGCGAGGGGAATTTGAACGAGCCAAAAACACACGAAATTGATAACCGTTGGCGTTCGCGTGTCGCCCGCGCCGTTGAGTGCTTGCGACATGACCATCGCTATGCCATACACAATGAACCCTGAGCCGACGATTTGCATGGAACGAGCACCATACACAATCACCGACTCATCGGCCGTAAAAAATCGAACGATGGGGTTTGGCAAGAGCACAAACACCAATGTCACAAGGCCCATGAACACAATGTTATACTTCGCGATCAAGTATACACTCTGGTCGGCTCTCGACAGTTGCTTGGCTCCAAGATTCTGCCCCACCAACGTTGCCGCTGCGTTACTTAGTCCCCAGGCGGGCAGAATAAAGAACGCGAAGTTGCGAAATGCTATCTGGCATCCTGCCGACGCTGCAGTTCCACCTGTTTCTGCGACCAACCGGACCAACGCAATCCAACTCCCGCTGGCAATGATGAATTGAAGCGTGGCAGGCCATGAAATATTAATGATCGACTTTATGATTCCGAAATCGAATCCAAAATGGCGCAATTGAAACCGCAAGACATGCTTTCCTCTGAACAGGTGATACGATTGATAAAGCACGCCCGAGCTTCTCCCGATCACCGTGGTGATTGCAGCCCCCTTTAAGCCAAAGAAATGAATAAAGATGGGACACAAGACGATGTTCACGCCACTCGCGATCCACAAACTCCTCATGGCCATGGCAGCATCGCCCGCACCACGGAATATTCCGTTGATGAGAAACAAAAGAATGATCGCCATACTGCCCCCAAACATTATGCGGGTGAATATGGCCCCATCGCGGACGACGTCTTCGCTGGCACCCATGAGCCTCAAAATATCGTCTGCGAACACTGCCCCGAGTATGCTCAGGAAAATCGTAATGACGAATGCCACAAGAAGCGACTGGGCTCCCGCGTGTGCGGCTCCATCCGGGTTCTTCTCACCGATCCTCCGCGCGACAATTGCAGTGGAAGCTGTACTCAGGCCAATTGCTATCGAATAAACAATGGTGATTACGGATTCTGTCAAACCGACTGTGGCAATAGCGTTTGGTCCCAATCTGCCAACGAAGAACATGTCCACCAATGCGAATACCCCCTCAAGGCTTAACTCGAGAATCATTGGTATTCCAAGCAGAACCACGGCCTTTGGGATGCTTCCCGCAGTGTAATCCTGCTGTTCTCCGTTGAGGGATTGCCGGACGGTGCTATAGACGCGTTTGAGTGTTTCTGTCCCGAAGTTCATTGCTTCTGAGTTATCAGAGCTTGTTCTGTGCGCATATGCGTCAGCGTTGATACGCTGGTTGATCCGGCATGAGACGAATCTCGCTCTCGCCTTCGCCAGCGATTTTGAGAAAACGCTTCGTTAGTTCGATTGCCTCAGACTTCGAGTTCACGCGGACGATCGCAAATCCGCCGATCAGTTCTTTCGTCTCGGTGAAAGGACCATCCGTCACCGTGATCTTCCCACCTGAAAGCCGAACACGAGCACCTTTCGAGGTTGGCTGGAGACCGTCGGTCATCAGAAGGACTCCGGACTGTGCCAATTCACCGATAAATGCACCCATCTGTTCCATCATTTGTTGAGATGGTGGCGCGCCGGCCTCCACAGTCTTCAAGTCCGCGGGTTTCCAGATCATCATGTATCGCATTGTTATGACTCCTTTCTCAATTGATTCTGTACGAGTCCCTGGCCTTTTCAGTCCGTTGGCACTGGAAAATGAGGCCGGGACTCATCGGTTATATCAATTAGTCGTTTGGGAAAGATCTACTTCGACGTGGGCTGGAATTCACTGACCGGAATTATTGCGGGCCTACACGAATGAAGGTCGATTTCAAACTCGTTCCGCCAATCGAAGATGGTTGGAATTGCTGAAAGTAGAATTCGAAATCGTTATCCGCCGGCAATGGCGCCAATCACCAGGAAGGGCTCTTCGCCAGATGCGATTCTCTCCGGCAAACGAAAATCCGAAGACTCATGAGACAGATCTTCCCCGCAAGCAAAAAACCTCAGGAAGGGGCGACGCTTATGCGTATCGTGTTCTCGAATCGTGCCACGGAGCGTTGGGTAGCGCCCTTCGAGGGCATCGAGAACTGTACTTATCGTGACAGCACCTTCGACCGCGATTTGGACTTCGGCTCCCGACTGGGCAAGTCTCTGCAAATGATATGGCAACACGACACGAATCATGACAGCGTTTGAACTTCTACGGAGAATACTGCGGGAAGGTCGTGCACGATGGTATTCCAATTGTCGCCGCCATCCGGCGACATATAGACCTGCCCTCCCGTGGTGCCAAAATAGATACCACACTTATCAAGCGAATCAACCGCCATCGCATCGCGGAGGATATTGACAAAACAGTCCTTTTGCGGCAATCCTTTCGTCAGCGGTTCCCACTCATTGCCACCCGATCGACTGCGATATACACGCAGTTTCCCTTCCGGCGGAAAATGTTCCGAATCACTCTTGATCGGAATGACGTAGACGGTATTGGGTTCATGCGCGTGAACATCAACCACAAATCCGAAATCGGACGGCAGGTTGCCGCTTATTTCGTGCCACAAATCCCCCGCATTATCGCTGCGCATCACGTCCCAATGCTTTTGCATGAACAGGACCTCCGGACGATCCTTGTGCAACGCGATACGGTGGACGCAATGCCCAACTTCGGCTTTCGGATCGGGAATGTACTCAGAGCGAAGTCCCTGGTTAATGGCTTTCCACGTTTTGCCCGCATCATCGGTACGGAAGGCTCCGGCCGAAGAGATGGCGATGTACATGCGATTCTTGTTCTTGTGATCGAGGAGTATCGTATGCAGTCCCATGCCCCCCGCACCCGGCATCCATTGAGGACCGGTCCCGTGGCCTCGCAATCCTGCAAGTTCGTGCCACGACTCTCCACCGTCGGTTGTACGGAACAGTGCAGCGTCCTCCACTCCGGCATAAACGGTGTTGGCGTCGGTAAGCGACGGCTCCAAATGCCAGACGCGTTTGAACTCCCACGGGTGCTGGGTTCCATCATACCACTGATGTGTTGTAAAAGGTTTGCCGGACTCGCTCGAAGTGTCGTACGTGAATTTGTTACTCTCGGCCTTGGGGAATCCTTCGGGAGTTGTCTTCGGCTCGCCCGGCTTTGTACCGGGCTGAAACCACGTCTTACCTCCGTCGTCCGAGCGCTGAATAATCTGTCCGAACCATCCACTCGTTTGCGATGCGTAGAGACGATTCGGATCGACGGGAGAGCCTTTGATATGATAGATTTCCCATCCGCCAAAGTGTGGGCCACTAACATCCCATTTGGAACGTTTTCCGTCCGATGTCAGGATGAATCCCCCTTTGTGCGTACCGACGAGAACTCTTACTCCACTCATGGTGATTTGCCCTTTTGTAGTTGGTAAGTACGATTCATTCTCTAATCATTTAGTGCAATTCCTTTAACCCTTTTGTATGGGAAAAAGTTCTCGCAGCCGCGCGTTACGGAGGAACAAGCCTCCCCATGCGAGAATCCCAATGTACACCGGGAATAACACGTTGCTAAAGAGAGGAGTTCCAATGCGAAGGTTGGCTGCAACCGCACCACCAAGATACCCTGTCAATAACACTACCCCGAACACTGAGGTCTGCGGTACCAGATACAGAATCACGCAGACAATCTCGATAATGGCGATAGGGACTGCAAGATTGATCGAAAAGCCGAGCTGATTGAACGCCTCCACGACCGGTGGGATTGCCATCAGATGAATCGTGCTATCGAACAGCATGAAAAGCACGGCAATGCCGCTGAGAACCCGTGAGGTCCAGACCTTAGCTTTTGAATCTGGTTGAGATTGAACTTCCGATTGCATACTATCTACCTCCTCTCATTTTGACGACTGGCTTAATGTCGTTCGGGCTGATAGAGAGCGTTGATCTGCTCATCCGCCGGACGAATCTCCCACGTCCCTCCCATACGAACGGAGGGGTGTTTCGACATCAATTGAATGGCGTGGTTGAGATCTCTCGCTTCGAGCACCATGATTCCGCCAAGCTGCTCCTTGGTTTCGGCGAATGGCCCATCGGTGATGACAAGCTTGCCACTCTTCTGCCTCAGGGTGGTGGCAGTCCGAACGTTCTGGAGTGCTTCGCCGCTCACAAAGTGACCGTTTTTCCTGAGCTCTGCATCGTAGCCGAGACATTCGTCAACAAATTTCTTTTGCTCTTTCTCCGACCAACCATCCCACATTCGTTCTTCAATATATCCCAGGCAAATGTATTTCATGATATCCTCCGGTAGTCAGCTCACGGTTTCGAATGCTTTGCCAGCTCCGCCTTGACGGTCTGGCTGTCTGCGGCCTTCTGGACATCAGGAGGAAAATCCGTCATGTCGAATATCTGTCGCACTTCGATCACATCACCATCCGCAGCCGGCACCCTTTTCGCCCAGGAAACCGCTTCCTCTTTGGATTTGAATTGGACGATCCAGTATCCGCCGAATACTTCTTTCGATTCAATAAACGGTCCATCGGTGACCGTTGGTTTTCCCTTGGAGAACGCCACGCGAGCTCCTTTCTCAATAGGATGGAGTCCATCGAGTGAAATGAGGGCCCCGGCTTTTGCCAATTCCTCATTGTACTTCATCATTTGTTCGACCGCATCGGCGGGGGGTGCAAAATTTTTGTCCAACTGTTTTCCTTTTTTGCCTTGATAAACAGCGGGGATCATAAACATCATGAATCGCATTGTTGTATCTCCTAAGCTAATATTGATGTTGTGGCCCGAAGAATTGCCTTCGGCGATTGTTCAATAAGTAGTCGTTTAGCCGGAACAGAAATCGACAACGGAAAGAGTCTTTTTTTTCTTTATTGCAAAACGGGAAAATAGTGGGTGTTGTCGCTTGAAATGGGAGTTCTCGACAGGCGAAAATCCGTGTAAACCCATTCTGCACTCTCTATTTTGCCTAGAGCCCATCTCAAAAACAGAAGATGTCATGCTGAACTTGTCCCGCTTTCCAGGATCCCGCAAACAGGCGGGATCCCAAGAGGCGGGAGTTCAGCATCTCCTTTTCTGCCCGGGATAGACCCCGAAACAAGTTCGGGGTGACGAGGCATGCATTGTTGAGATGGGTTCTAAATAGATCCGGTCGTTCCTTGTATATAGACACATGAGGCCTCGTCACCGCTTTATGTCATCGGAATCGCAAGGTGCCTCACACGATTCGCTTTACTCCAGCGGTATTTACTAGATCCCTGACGGCGCGCACTTCGACACATCCTACTTGGGCAGGCGGGATCTTCGACGCCATTTGGATCGCTTCCTTCAAGTCCTTGGCATCAATAAGGTAGAATCCTGCCAGTTGTTCCTTTGTTTCAGCGAACGGTCCATCCGAAATAGATACCTTCCCATTCCGTACCCGAACCGTTGACGCTGTTTTGACCGGCAGGAGCGACTCCGAGGCAAGACACTTACCCGACTGGCGGAGCTGATGATCGTACTCCATGCATTCGTCGTCGTCCATTGCCTGAATCTTCTCCTCTTCACCGTAAACAAGACACAAGTATTTCACGAGTACCTCCTTTTGAAAATCAATCCTGCAAAAAACTGTCATAACTTGCTCAGGCGTCGTTCAAGAAACCGGCGTTCCGGCTCCTGCTTCGCAAGTGCAAGGGCTCTTCTGTACGACACTTCCGCGTTCTGCCGGTTACCAACACGCCTGTAGAGCTCCGCGAGCGCCGCATGCGCAAGGTGATAATCGGACAATTCTCCGCGAGCGAGGATTGGTTCAATAAGATCGAGGCCGGCTTGAGGACCATCACGCATCGCCACTGCAACTGCGCGGTTCAGCTCGATAACGGGTGAAGCCCCTGCCTTCAGTAACACGTCATAAAGACCAACGATTTCCGACCAGTCCGTTTCCGATGCCTGGGGAGCCTCCGCATGGACCGCCGCGATCGCGGCCTGAATTGCATAAGGACCAAATCTCCCCGATGAAAGAGCCTTTTGAACTAACGCAACCCCCTCCTCGATTTGTTCCCGGTTCCAGAGTGAACGGTCCTGGTCCTCCAGGAGTATGAGGTCACCGTTAGGTGCCGTGCGTGCAGCCCGATGCGACTCTTGCAGAAGCATTAACGCCAGAAGTCCAGTGACCTCAGGTTCCGGAAGCAATTGAACGAGCAAACGTCCAAGCCGGATCGCTTCGCCGGAAAGATCGGCTCGCGTTACTGTATCGCCGGAAGATGCAGAATAGCCCTCGTTGAAAACCAGGTAAATGACCTGAAGAACCGTGTCCAATCGTTCAGAAAGTTCGTTCGGTGCTGGCACCTGGTAAGGGATGTGAGCATCCCGAATCTTGGATTTAGCGCGAACAATGCGTTGGGCAAGCGTTGTGGGTGTTGTGAGAAACGCGTGAGCAATTTCTTCCGTCGTGAGGTCACAGACCTCGCGAAGCGTCAGCGCGACGCGGGCTTCCGGCGACAACGCCGGGTGACAGCAGGTAAAGATAAGTCTGAGTTCGTCGTCCTCAATCGTCAAGTCCATAAGTTCGTGGGGGTCTGCGGAATCGGCCTCTATGTTCTCGGCAACGTCGTCCAGTGTTGAATCAAATCGTGCGTTCCTCCTCATGCTGTCGATGGCCTTGAACCGTCCAGTCGACACAAGCCAAGCACGCGGATTAGCTGGAATCCCCTCGCGGAGCCATTGTTCCGCTGCGACTGCAAACGCATCATGCAATGCATCTTCGGCGCGATCGAAATCGCCAAGCAAACGGATCAACGTCGCGAGAATCCTGCGGGACTCCGTCTTGTAAACATTGTCGAGAGTCTCCCGGACATCACGTTCCGAGGCTTTATGTTGTTGATCAGAATTCTCCGTCATACCATTGCGGAGAAATTAGTGATTCGATTCGACAAAATCCTTCAAGGAAGTCCCGATAATTGCTGTCCAGCCAATTTCGAAGTTCTTCCGTGCAAAGTCGGGATTGTCTTTGGGGAAGGAATCCAATCCTTCGTGCGTCAACCGAACCAGGGTCTTTCCTCCGGCATCAAACAATTCGAACGTGACGAAGGAAATGCCTTCATACCCATCGTATCGCCAGCTGTGCTTCAGCGTTCTGCCGGGAATCACTTCTGTAATTCTGCAAAGATGCAGGTACTGCCGTTCGGGAGGGCCACCTGTGAATTGAAACTCAAAACCAACCTCGGGCTTGAATTCTTCCACGTCAAAATACCAGTTCTTCATTTCATCGCGATTGACGATTGCTCTCCACACCGCGGCCTTCAGTGCGTTGAAGGTTCGTTCGATGATAATGGGTTCATTGTCCATTCGTCAAGCCTTTGATTTCACTTTGTGCGGCCGGGGTTCTTCACCATGCGTGTTCTTCGTTGTTCGTTCTCAATAATGCGCGCCTTCACGATTTTCTTCACGAGTGATACCG
>CAZOIM010000174.1:0-8460 GCA_964579855.1 uncultured Ignavibacteriaceae bacterium
AGCGGTATGTCTCGCTCCGTAACATTGCCATATTCTTCAGATGAACCAACAGAGAGAATTCTGGTCTTCAGATTAAGAAGACGATCGGCTTCGATGAGGTTGAGAAAGATGTTAGTATTGTTTTGGAAACTCAAGATCGGGTTTTTCCAGCTGAACGATACGCTGCTGTATGCGGCCAGATGCAGGATATAATTAGGCTGGAACTGTAAGATCGCATTCTGCATCTTCTCTTTGTCCAGCAGATCCAATTGCTCAAACTTGCATTGAAGATGATGAAATCCGTTGAGATCAAACGATGGATTGTGAAGATCGACTCCAAGCACAGCCGCATTTTCGTTTTGTTTATCAAGAAACTCCAGAAAATGCTTGCTGACAAATCCTGAAAACCCTGTAATGAGATATTTGTCCATTCTATTTTTTAGAATTCAAATTGAACTCTCGCGGTTGGAACAAACTCAACGAGTCCATCCGAATGTCGTACTGGTTCCAATGTTGCTCCCATCTTAAGATTTCTATTATCCAATGCTGCACTCCAAGCCGCCTCCAAAGCACTCAAGACGTGGTTTGCCACGAGAACGTACGTCGCCGTCGATGCGACCGAGTAGAGACTGTTCGCATTTCCCCTCATGTCTCTGTAGTGCAGGAATTGAGAAGAAACGTTGCTATTGATGATATCCGTCGGAGTCATATTGATTTCACTATCCCAACCAGGGGCAAACTGTGGGTACTTTCCAATGAGTTCATAGTACTGTTGTGCAGGTCGGAGGGGTAAATTGTGCGTGAAACCGTTACCAGTCACTTGCATAATCTGGTTCTCGACAAGGTTGATCTGGTTCCAGTCCACTTGCTGCCACGCAGGAAGATTGGAATTCCTGTTGGGGACCATTCCACTGGTATTGATACTGCCATTGGGCGCCAGCTGTGATGCATATTGAGTGATCCAGTCTGCGTACCGAACCACGGAATAGTGTTGATCGGCAAATGTCTGGAACTCGTTAGTCTGTCTGTCAGCTCTGGCTTGATACGACGCATAGACAATCCAGAGTCCGACCTCGGCGCCAAAAAAAGCGAGCCCCTGCCAATACCGTTCTGCATAAGTCTGACCAGCACCTGGAATAATCGCTGAAAAGAGCGCAGCCTTCAAGGGAGATTTGTATCCTGGAAGATCTTTGATCTGAACAGGTGCGAGCGAATCGATAGCACTGCGATCTATAGAAAGAAGGTCAAATTGGAGATTCCCACTCAGTTGAGTTTTTGTATGCTTGCCAGGTTCGCGTACAACCGATTCCTGCGCAAAAAGCGGAACTACAAGGATAGAAAACAACACAATCATCGATAATCTTTTCATACAAGCACCTGTCATTTCGAAACTCTTATTCATCCTACCACTCATCATTTTGATCGAAAATGTTCAATTTCAATGCTACAGAAAAGTAGGACCGATTCGTAAAGCTGGGAAAACGATTGACTACTGAATCCTTTTGCGTGACGAGGCGATAGGAAAAGTCAGCAAAGAGTCCCGCGTGCATTTCCCAACGGCCTCTAAAGTTGAATTCGCTTCTCGTTAGGAGCGGGCCATCAAGGAATTTGACATCGCCAATTTGGGATGCGGGAACACCATATTCTTGGAAAGTGGTTCCGTCGAGCCCTTTTCTGATGTTCATGTATGAAGCAGAGAACCACAATTCCGGAATTGGTCTATAATCCACCCACGCCTGCATCCTTTCACCATTTTGACCAAGCCAATCCCCGAGCGGATAACCGTTGCTCGTGCGAGATAATGCTGTCGTATTATTCGCATAGACAAACGGCCGAAGCGCGGTGTATTCCAGGGTAAGGTCAAGCTTCCTATTGTCAATATCGATCAATGTGCCGCCAAAGGTGCCAGCGACGATGTAGAATCTTTGATCAATATTGAAGTCATCGACATAGAGAGTAGAATAAATACTGCCAACATTCTTGAACGTGTACCTGCCACCTCCCCAAATATTTTCATTCTCGGTGCCGCCGGCTTGAATGTACAAGTTGTGGTAGAACGTGAAAGGAAGCAGCATGTACTCAGGAGTGAAACTATCGCTTACAATAATTTCCTCACCTATGGCAAGGTTCAATTCTTCAATCGGCGAGTATTCCAAAATGTGGGCAAAGAGATATTTCGATCGGTCAACTTCACGAAAGTCTGTAAGCGTACCATCCGTATAATCGATGTAACTGCGGCTTGAATCGACGATCCGGCTATTCAAGAATTCGGCCAAAACGGTGAACTTCACATTGTGAAACAGTTGCACTGATGCACGAATCTGCGGGTAGCTCGGGGCACGCTCAGAAAACACAAGCTGCCCCCCTCGTCCGTATCCCCAGGTGTTCCTGATCTTTTCGAAGAAAAGGTTCGCTTGACCAAACCTGAAGCCAAGCTGCATTTCCGCGTCATCGTAATCGTAGCCTTTGGAGTTCGTAAGACTCGTCACGTATCCAGGCTGACTCGAAAAACTACTAATCATATTCGGGGACGCACCTCTTAAAACATTGTCGATTGCTTTCGCATAAAATGTAACATCCTCGCCAACAGAACCCGATACCGCCAGTCCATTCGACCGTTTCCAGTACGGGGTTCCAGATTCATTGGCATAGAATGTTTCTCCGAGCAGTGGGATAAGCGTGGCGGTGACAAAGTTCTCTTTCATGGTAAGAGTGATTTGCTTCTCACGGCCCTGGTCTCGATAAAGCAACTCATTGCCAAATGAAGGTTCGGATTCGAGTTTGAACGTTCTCTCATCAAAAGGAGAGTAATCTCTTATAAAATCGTTTCTGAAAAACTTTCCTTGTCGATACTGCATTCGTTCAAGCAATTGATTGCGGGTGTTTCCAAATTCAGGAGAGCCTGAGATTTTCACGCTATCCTGTTGTGCATTGCAATAATCTGCCGGTGACCATAGAACGAGACAAAGAAGACACCAGATAGCCAAGGACTGCAATGTTGCGGATTTTCGCATTTGAATTTAGTTAGTACCGTAATCTTGGAACGAAATCGTTGACATCAAATCCAAAGAGAATGCCCAGATAGAATCGCCATTCGTTGCCATAGGTGACGTTTGTACCGCTGAACTCGCGGGTGAACTTGTCCAATCCATAGGCACCACTGACGAAGATTCGTGTTGGGTAAGCATAGAACGAGAATGATTCAAGCCGGAGCTCTGCTCCCACGTCTCGCTTCCAATCTGACAATTGCGGAACAGAAGAACCTGACCACGCGTCACCATAATCGACGAAAGCGGATGCATAGAGTTTGGTGAAAAAGAACTGGAGCAATCGAAAATTGATCTGTGTTGCTATTGGAAAGCGATAGGTAAGATTGACAGTGGCGATCCTGTTTCCACCGAGTGCATAGAAAGGATATCCCTTCATCCCGGCGATTCCTCCACCGTAGAAATCGAAAAAGCTGTCGACCGGTTTCCCCAGAATACCTCCGGCTCTTACCGATACTGTGACGGTATGCTTTGGAAAGAAGAACGGCAAGTGCTCATTCCATGAAAGTTCGAGGCGACTAAAATCAAATTCCGTATATATTGGCACAACCTCGCCCGCGTCATTAACAACGAAATTACCATTTGGATTGAATTTGTTGAGCTCAAGCGAATAATTGAGTGAAATGGTTCTCCCTGTCGGATTAATATCCCGCTCTAAATTCGGGACGATGCCGTTGTGATGAAGCTGCAAGAATATTGTGTTTCCGATCAGATATGCGCTGCGAAATGCAGGAACGACAGCTGCAGCAGGATTCTGTTCATTGGGATTGATAAAACTGCCAATATTTGCATTATAGCGACTGAGAGTGTATCCGAGTCTTGCGGTAGTCAATTCCGAAAAGAGCGGTTGGCTTAATGAGGCATCGAACTCGAGCAAATCATACGTTACCGTCGTTGAGATCAGTTTTGGTGACGGGGAGAGATGAAACGACGTCGAGGTCTTTCTTGAGATATTGTACACTTCGAGCGCCAACGTTGGTTGCAGTCCAAGTTGATACAAAATCGGTAAGCGATCTCTATAATCGAAAATGAAGAAGAGGTCGCGCTCCAATTGCTTGTTGATAGCAGCCCCTCCGAACAAATCCAGCTTGTCAAGCACGTCGGACGATGAAAAATAGAACCCAGGCTTTATGATATCCCACCCCGAGTTCTTTGTGTTGTAATTGTCAACGCGGATCAGTGGCAGGATCGACAGACTCGTGAAGATTGACCGATACGGAAGGCCTGCTTTCAGCGTATCTGATTCAGGAAGATCATACCTGTGTGAATCCGAAGTAATCGTTTGTCCGTCCGATCGTTGATCGCTCAAGCCGACGAGAGCGTGAACCGACCTTGAAACAGCGGAGGTGTCAATGCCGACACTATCTTGCACCAATGCTATTTTGTATCCTGTGGAGGTATAGTTCGCGTATGCAATCTGTCCCTTGACATTTGCAGAAGGCAAGAATGCGCCGCCCAACACGTTGGTGATTTTTCGCACGGTGTTCGCTGCCACATCCAGAGCACAAATATTGAAGATTCCGCCTTCATCATCGGAAAAATAGATAGTCTTCCCGTCCGCCGAGAACGATGGATTTCGAGAATCGTGATCAAATGCTGTTATCTTAAGACCGGTTCCATCAGCATTCATGGTTGCGAGGTGTTGGTTCTGAGCAATGGAATAGCCAAAAGCGATCGACTTTCCGTCCGGCGACCAGACGGGAGTATACACCTGCTCTCCATCTTTGAACGATGTCAGCTTCCTGACATTCTTGCCTTCACTATCACACACTCCGATATTTAGCGTACCGTCACTCCCGTAGGCAAAGACCACCTTTGCGCCATCCGTTGACAATTTTGGATTTTGCGCCCTCAAGTTATGCGTGAGTCTTACTTCTTTCTCCTTATCGATATCGTACCGATAAATATCGTACACCCTGCTCCAATGCGGATTGTCATACGACAGCTTTGAATAGAACAGAGAACGGCCATCAGGAGAAAAGGAAAGTGACGACCGAACCAAATCCACAATTTTCTTGCTGGTTCTGGTGTTCAAATCGTAGAGATAAACGCTGCTCAGACCAAAATAGTCTTCACCCTTGTTCGACACATATGCAATTTTAGAACCGTCCGGAGAAAATGTGGGATAGAAATTTCCAAAGCCTTCTTTCTCGACGAGGTCACCTTCTTTCAGGCTTGGTCGGATCGTCTGTGCGACGCTGTCGTAGGCAGCCGTTTCATCCAGCTTCCATTCATCGTAAAGCTGCTGACCGCTTATGCCGAGCGCATCACGAATTGCTCCATCAATCGTGATCCGAAAGAGCGAGGAGAGATTTTCGGAGATTTGCCTGAGCTTGTCGACGCCATAGCGCCGTGCAATGTAGCGAACGATTGAAAAACCGGCGTTGTACGAGGACTCATTTCCCAGACTCGTTTTCCCGAACACCGCCATATCTTCCCATGACAGAGGATTTCCCTGGAGCATGTACATCCTGAGAATCATATCGCGGTGAGTATCCCATGTGTCAAATTGCAAGCGAGGGTTGTTGAATTGGGCTACTCCCTCGGCGAACCAACTCGGGACCAGGAATGCCGAGAATGGATAAGAGATCAATACGTTGGGATATCCATAGAGTACGTCCGGTCTGCGTTCTGCTTCATAGCCAAGCCATTGGAAATACAGACCCGGAACTCTCCGACTCAGTTTCATCGCCGTTTGAATTTGAACGATGTGCGTGAACTCGTGAGAAATAACATTTTGGAGCCAGGGGTGTGCACCACGGAGTTCATAATCAAGATTGGAAGCCCAAATAACGATTCTATTGTCGTAGAAATACGAAGCACCGTTTGAATAGTCATCGTAATCCCGGAGGACAATGCTGACCTTTTGATCGGGTTTGTGCTGATACATGTCGGTGATGGGCTTGTAGATTTGCTCGGCAATATACGCTACTTCCTTTCCCGTCCGCTCCTCGCCGTCATGATAGTGAACGAGAAAATGTTCCGTCTCGATCGTTTTCCATTCCAATTCCGAATGAGGGTAGTCCTCTTCCTGAGCCAGAAGTGGTGAACAGACAATGACCAATGTAACCGCTATAACACCGATGTGCCTCAAGGGATCCTAATGAAAGACGATATTAATGATTGTCACCTGACCCTTATTCAATGTCCGTTGCACCTGCTGAACATGGTTGGGGTACAAGTAAGTGAGGACGATACTGTTTGAGATGAGAAGATTCCCGACATAGGAACTATCATACCTTGAAAACAGCGGGACAGATGATGAATCGATTGGAAGATATTGCAATGGAATAGTGTACTGACCTTTCGCGTCGGTCGAGGCAACCTTGCCCCCCGAGACGAGCTGAGTGTAGGAGAACTGAATGCTTCCCCCAATGACATATTCCACATAATAGATGCCGCTTGGTGGCACAGTTCCGGTCGAATCCATTCCATCCCAGAACACCTCGTACCATCCCTGAAAATTTTGAGCCGGCCTTAGCACTCTTATCACTTGATTATTCCAGTTTGCAACGAGCGCCTGTACGGGCGTTTCAGGATCTTGTACGAAGAAGCGCCGTGAAAGAGCAGAATCTGAATAGAGAACTTCCGCTGTGTAGTCCACTAACACCGAAACATTCGGGACTGGATTGCCAACTTGGTCGGTAACCGTTCCTTGAACCTGATACCCATGGACGGTAACGGGCCCGAGAATCGGGATCTGCCTTTCGCATCCGCCAAACAACAAGAGGAGAACCCAGACATGTTTTCCCGCTTGCTTCATAATTATTGCACGTTCAATCGTATGCCTCGCATGGATGTCATTGACAGATCACCGACGATACGGGCATCCCCATCATCCCGAGACTACTTGACCACCGCGATCTTGATGATTCGAGCCTGCTTCTGACTCTGATTCGAAGCTTCCACCCTTGCAAGATACACACCGCTTTGAATGTGAGAAACATTCCACGTAAGTTCCGTATCGATTCCAGCGAGGGCTTTTCCATTCAATTCCGTAATCTTCTTCCCCGCAATATCAAAAATCGCGACCGAGACATTTGCATCCTGCGCAGTATAGAAACGAATCTGCGTTGTTCCTCCATAGACTGGATTCGGCCAATTGTAGACTCTGGATGAAGGGAAGAAATCTGCTGAAATTGGAACCGGGAGTCCGGTATCAACCGGAATGTAGTTGGCAGAGACCTGGAATGCGTAAAGTCTTCCATCATTACCCATTGCTGCAAAACCCGTCTGGGGTGCGCCGCCATTTGTTGAAATGGGGAAAGCTGAAGGCGTTCCACTGACACTCGTTCCAATGTCAATCGGGAAGTCCAGAAGCGGCTTGCCCTTGTTCGAATAAGCTGAGACGAGTCCCGTTGAGCTGACGGCAAGAACATCCGTCAATCCGTCGGCGGAGAGCTTTGTGAGTAGCACCGGTGAGGCATTCCCGACGTCGCTGACAATTTTCAATGGGAAACCCTCCAGCAGTGTTCCGTTCAGATTGAACCCAACAATCGAGTTGCCAATCGTCACGAACACTTCCTCAGAACCACTATGGTAAATGTCCAACGCGACAGGAGTGGAGATCGACCCCGGCCATCCCGCAAGCGAAGTCTGTCCAAGAACGGACAAATCATTGGCAAGTATTGTAAGTGTTCGCTCAGCAGTATCAACGAGAAAGATGTTGGGTCCTTGACCTACTGCGAATCCACTAAACGGCGTCGAGAATGAATACGTCCTCCCTGAAGCATTCTTGATAACACTCCTCGTCACCGCATTGCCGGACAAAACAACCGCGACAACCTGATTCGACAAACCGGTCACCACATTACTGATTTGCAGTGTTGCGGGATCAACTTGAACTACGCCTCCGTCGGCGTGACCAACAAGGATCGCCGTGCCATTTAATGAAGGAGGTGTGGTAATTCGATGCCCCACATTGAAATACCTTGTCTGCAACGAGTCAATTACTCCATCTCCGTTGGCATCAAGAATGGAGATCAAAATAAGCGAGCTATCCTGGGCACCGACAAAGATCGAACTCGCTAAAGTCACATCGAAGGCTAAAGGAAAACTTCCACCGTTCGACGTGAGCAATCCATTTGCATTCGGAGTTCCACTCGATCCATCCGAACGAAATACAAACACACTGTCACCTTTGCTCACATAGATTCCGTTACTCCATCTCTGTACTGTTTTATCGGACGACGAAACGCCAAGATTTATGGGAAATCCTGCAACAGATTTCAAATAGCTATCACCAACTTGAACGTTAAACGTCATCCGTGGAAGCCTGTCGCTGAATCCACTGATGGAAACCAAACTGTACGCCCCGGAATTTGCATTGCTGTTTGGAACCGAACTTCTGTCAAACCTATTCGTGTATAACTGCGCAACATTGCTGGAGAACCAGGGATCCAGGGGATCCCCGCTTGTTGTCCGATATCCTGCA
>CAZOIM010000175.1:0-8371 GCA_964579855.1 uncultured Ignavibacteriaceae bacterium
TGATCGCGAAGACAGAACTTTGTGAAAGGCCTTGCTCAATAGAGAGTCGTTGAAACCGGACGTCACTTTCCTGTGCGAAGACGAGAGCCTTCACCATGCAGCAAAGGAAAATGAACGAGAACCAACGATCGACGCGCAGCATAGAAGCAAAGTAGCAATGGGGGGTGAGAGATACAAGCCTAGAGAGTCAAAGGGGCGGATGGGAGAGTGAGGCGGGCGTGAGGCGTGGAGCTCACGTAAAGCCCCTCCCGTCAGGCGGAATCAGGGATGATGACAGAAACCGTCTTCATTTGAGCAGAAGCGTCTTCTTCATCGGATGCCTGCCGCCGGGTTCCAAGCGGGAGAAATAGACGCCGGATAACAACTTTGATGCATCAAAAACAACTTGTTGGTACGTCCCTGCCGTCCTTACAAGAACCAAGAACAGGACTGCAACGCCGCCTGCAGCAATGGATAGCAAAAGCCTAATCGTAAATCCGGATGGTTTTCATTAGTTGACACAACGATTTTCGGCCAAAATGGCTTCTGCTGATCTGGGCAAGAAGTATCACCCATTTTCGCAAGTGCCAGTTTCGATTCGTTTTGATTTTGGCGGCAATATTAGCACATTAAAGCATCTATCCAAACAGACATTCATTGAAAGGAAGCGTTATGGCAGACTGCTTACACGAGCAACTTCGACACGATCATTACCAAGTAAACACAGCAAACCCTCAGGCTCCCGTCTTTGATGTTATCCGATGCAAACAATGCAACCAGTTCCTGGCTGCATTTCCGCTGGACCGGCAATCCGGATCGCTGGTGGCCATGGAAGCCGGAATTCAATCCATGCAAAAGACGCTTCTCAAGATTGAAAAGCTCCTGGGACCGCGTACTAAATCAAGTGCGAAGCGCTGATTAGTTCTTTGCTGCCTTCGACAACTCTTGTTTGTCGAAGTTGTCGAATTGTTTGTCAAGCAATTGATCGAACCTTCGGTCGAATGCCAAAAGAGACCTATGCCTCTCAAACCTGAAATCCGCAAAGCCATCTTCGACAAGCTCAAAAGCTCGCTGAAACAACAATGTCCGCCGATGGTTTGTGTAAAAGACAAGCCGGACACGTATGAAATTCTTGGCAACAAACCGGTTCCCTACGGGAGTACGAAGAAGATAGTCCCTGGAATGTATTTTGCGAGCACCGTCGCACGCAAGGATATGGTGAGCTTCTACTTCATGCCTATTTACTACGACAAGCAGAATTATGTCGACGTTGCCCCAACCTTGCTCAAGAGTCTAAAAGGGAAAGCGTGTTTCAATTTCAAAAAAGTGGAACAAGTCGATGAGAAAGAACTTGATGCGATGCTGAAGAGGGGTGCGCAAGTATGGAAAAAGCGTGGATACATGAAGTAACGAAAACAAACTGCTTCGCACCACCAAGGTTTCAAAACAAAAGGCGCTCATACGAGCGCCTTTTGCTTGTTTTCACCAACTCCGTCTATTCCTATTTCAGCAATGCCATCTTTCGTGTTGCCGAAAAGCCGCGGGATTCCATCCGGACATAATAATTCCCGCTGCTGACGTTGACTGCGTTCCATTCAACCTGAAAATGACCCGGCGATTTCTGCTCGTTCACAAGCTCTGCCATCTTCCTACCGAGTTGGTCATAGATTGCCAAATGAACAAGTCCGGCCGACGGTACGTCGTAAGCAATCATCGTGCTGGGATTGAAGGGATTCGGAAAGTTCTGTCCCAACGAGAATGCTTTCGGGATGTCGTCGATCAGGACACGGACTTCCGACGTGTACTTGAACGTCCCATCCTGATTGACCTGTTTGATGCGGTATGCATACTGACCGGACGGAATGTTTTTGTCTTCAAAAGAGTATTTTCTCGGTGACGTGGTCGTACCAGCACCTGCGACAAAACCGACCCTGGTGAATTGCGAATTGACCCCGCGTCTTTCGATTTCAAATCCGTAGTTGTTCACTTCGGTCGCAGTGGTCCAACGGAGTTCTGAAGACCCGTGATGCGCCATCGCAGTAAACGAAACCATCTCGACGGGTAGCAGGACCGTTCCCTGAAAGGCTCCTATGGAGGGAGTCCCTCCCCGTGCCGTGCCATCGAAGTCCGTTGCCGGAGCCCCTGTGGCGGTCCCTGCGTGATAGGCAGGCGATGATGTGCTTGAGAAATGATAATCTGAGCTGCTTACGAACAACGGGTTGCTTGCCGTGATGTTGTTTGTGCCGAGCGTGGCGCCATCAGGGTCTGTCGTGGCTGAATTATTATAGTAGAGATTAAAAGAAAGATTCCCCGCCGCAAAACCCGTTATTGCGCCGTTGTTTGCAGTTCCGTTACCACCATTAGCGCCACCCCCGGTTTGTCCTTCGACCGAGGAGTTGTTGCTAAAGATATTATTCTTTACGATCGCATTGGAACCCGCGTTCAGGGCGCCGGCGCTTGCATTACCCCCATGTCCAGCGTTCAATGAGTTTGACGATCCTCCATGACCTCCGATTGCCTGATTGCCATAAAATGTATTGTTGATGATCAGCGATGCACCACCGAATGCAGCATGGATACCCCCTCCATCAGCGGTACCTCCAGCACTGCCATTCCCGCTAAATCCTCCGCGAAAGTCCTGACCGCCGCCCGCCTGTGCGATGTTGTAGCTAATGACGTTGTTTTGAATTGTCGGGGTTCCGCTATCGATGTAGATTCCGCCACCGTAGCAACTTCCGCCGTTGAAGGCCCCGGCTCCAGCCATGAAGAAGTCGTACCCACGCGAAGTGTTTCCGGTAATGATATTGTTTTGAATGATCGTTTGGGAGTTGTTCGTAATGTACATCCCGCCGCCTTTCCCTACTTGTCCTCCGCTTGAGTAGTTTATCGAGAATCCTCCCGTGATCGTAAATCCCTGAATGATCGTCGTTGCAGAATTGCCATTGCACACGAACACGCGGCTGCTATCTCCTGTCGCATCGATAATCGTTGTGAGCGCTCCGGCGGTACCTGTAAGTGTCACTCCGCTGACCATATTGAGGGGAAAGACCTCTCCGAGTGCAGAATTGTACGTACCTGCGGCGACATTGATAACATCGGTGTTGGTTGCAACCGAGAGGGCATACGTAATAGTCTTAAATGCCGTTCCCGACGATGTACCATTGTTGGCATCGCTCCCCGTCGAGGCGTTGACAAAATATGTCGTCGCGAAGGATATTGAGATAGCGCATACCGCCAGCGCCGCAATGAGAAACATACGATGTACCATTTTCATACTGTGCTCCCTTGTGTGTGATTGGAGAGAGTGATTGAACCAATAGTCGTTCGTCGCATAAAGAGTGTATTCTTTCATTTTGTGAGCTTGATTGCTATGGCAGAGAATGCATATTCGCAGCACAAACCCGAACGAGTTTGCGTTTACTGCGTGAATTCGAATGCGAGCGCCGCTTCCTCGTTTCTTAAAACATTCTCCGTCGCAGGTTCCTCGGCAAAGGGTTGGGACACCTCGGGAATGGTTCATCAAGCATGAATTGCTTGTCGCGCGCCGCGAGAAAAATCTACTATAACCGCAAGCCTATCTCAATACCGAGTTCTCGGTATATTGAAGGACGGTGACAGAGATTGAAACGAAGCTGAAATGCTAAGCTAGAGGAGGTTTTCTTTGAGTGCTTTTGCCACGGCACCGGAGCGGGAGTGAACGTGCAGTTTGACGTAGATGTTCTTTTGGTGTGTATCGATTGTGTGGTAGCTCACAAAGAGCTTCTCGGCGATTTGCCTCATCGTGAATCCGTCGACAAGCAACTGCAGGATTTCCTTTTCGCGCTGGGTCAAGCCATATTCCGATTTCGGGATCGAGGTTTTTGCGAACATTTCGAGCACCCTCCGCGCAATCCCGCCGTTCATGGGCGCCCCTCCGTTCAGGACGTCCCCTATGGCCGCGAGGATCGAATCGGCCGGTGCATTTTTGAGCAAGTACCCGGAGGCACCCGCACAAATGGCGCGGAAGACATTGTCATCATCGTCGTAAACTGTCAGCATGATCACGTCGGTGGCAGGGGAAAGAGCCTTGACCTTCTTCACACCTTCGACTCCGTTCATGCCGGGTAAGCCGATGTCCATCAGCACCACTTCGGGCACTTCGTCGTGCTGGAGACAGACAATGGCCTCTTCGCACGAGGCGAACGCTTTTCCGCATTTCATCGAATCGGTTGCGTTAATCAGCTCGACGATGCTCGCCCGGAAATCAGCATTGTCCTCCACCAGCCAAACATCGATCTTATCCGATTGACTGGAATTTGTCTGCGGTTGTATTCTCATAGACCTGCCATATACGCTCCCAACATACCGGAACCCGGCTCTTCATGCCATACCGAGTTCACGGTATATTCGACGTCAATTCCATGGTCGTTCCCTTGCCAGGTGAGCTTGCCAGAACAAGATGTGCCCCCATTTTAGAGGCCCGGTTTCGTATGTTTTTCAGTCCGTTTCCCCGCACGACTGTCTGTTCGTCAAACCCCACGCCGTTATCCACTATTTTCAGCTTCAATAGCTTTTTCTGCTGCCCAACAATGATGTCAACCCGCGTCGCGCGAGCATGTTTGAGTATGTTGTGAAGAGCTTCTTTGTATACCAAATAGAAGTTTCGCTTGAAATCCAGGTCGAGGTCGTCGGATGGGGTGTCCGAAGAGACACTAATGCTGTGAGGAATATCTTTCAGGAGCTGAGCGGCAACCTCTTTCAGCTTCAATTCAAGGGTTTCCATGGAATCGTGTTCAGGATTGATAACCCAGACAATGTCTCTCATCGCCTCCGCAGTCCTGCGGCTTAATGAGGCAATTTTTTCGAGTCGCTGCTTTACCTCGTCAGAGACCTGCAGTTTACGATGGGTAATTTCGCTTTCGAGCGCAATGCTTCCGAGATAGCTTCCGATCTCATCGTGAAGGTCGGCAGCAATGCGAAGACGAAGCCGCTCCAATTCCAGAAGTTTCGACACTCGGTATTTGTAGATCCCGAACATGCAGGAGACAACGGCAAGGAAAAGAGAAACGCGAAACCACCAGGTTGCCCAAAAAGGCCGAAGGATCTCGAACGAGTACTGCACCGGCTGCGTCCATCCGCCGTTGCGATTCCGCCCCCGTACCAGGAGCGTATACGATCCTGAAGGCAACGTAGTATAGCGTGCCGTACGCTGTCTCGTCGGTGCATTCCAACCGTTCTCTATGGAGCGAAGCATGTATTGGAACTCCATATTCCGTTCATCAAAATAACTCATTGAGGAAAACTGAAATGTGATCGTTCGTTCTTCAGACGGAAGAAGAGTCTGTGATGTCAAAATCCTTCGTTCGCCTTCGTCAGAAATACGGTCAATGAAAACGACCGGCTCGGGAACCGTCGAGGTTCGTTCCGTCCTCGGGAATTTTGTTAAACCGCCCCCTGTGGCAAACCAAAGATTGCCGTGGCTATCTTCATCGATCGCCAGCACGATGTCCGCTGCCAATCCGTCCCGCGTATCAAAATGAGCCAGCACGGAATCTGACCACTCAACAACGCCGAACCACGTTCCAAACCAGATGTGCCCGTTCCGATCCTCATGGAGCGAGGTTACTCTTGAATTTTGGTAAGGAAATTCCCGCGGAGTCAAGGAAATAAATCCGCTTTCCTTCTGGTACACGACCCCGCCGGGGGTAACAAGCCAAATCCTTCCTTTCGAATCTTCCTTAATCGACTCAACCTCATCGCTCGGTAATCCATTTCTGGACCCGAATGGAGTGATAACACCGTGATCGATGATGCCACCACCGCTGCCGCTTGTACCATACCAAAGTCGGCCACGGTGGTCAACCAGCAAACTTGAAATGTCGGCATTCGCAATTCCATCACGCTGGTGGTAGGATGCCACGATCTCCTGCCGTTGAATTCTCAGGATCTCACCCTTCAAACCAACCCATACACCTCCACGAGCATCCTCTGCAATCGAGGGAGCAAACAGCGACGATGGATTGGCGCCCAGGTATTGCCGAAAGAACTTTGCACCATCATACCTTAGCAGCCCTTCTCCCGTCCCAATCCACACATTTCCTTCCCCATCTTCGGCAAGCGAATAAATTGCCTTTCCAATAAGTAACGGTTGGTTGTCCAGAGACCCGACCGTACCATCCGGTCCGATTTTGTGAAGCGGGGAATAGCCACCAAACCATACGGTATTTGTTCTATCAACGAGCACTGTAAGGAGGTTGGTGCCGACAAGTCCCTGACGTTCGGTATAGTTCAGCGTGTGTCGTTTGGGCAATTTCATTGCACCATTTCCTGTGGCAAGCCAGATCGATCCCTCTCGATCTTCCAAGACCCCGCCTATCAATTCATTGGACAGTCCTTGTGCAATACGAATATGGGTAAATGTGTTGCCGTCTTGGAGAATACATCCGCGGGTTGTCCCGATCCAGAGTGTTCCCCTTGAATCTTCGAAGAGCGTTTGACACTTGGTCGGCTCGGCGAAATGATCATAGTGGACAATGCGCTGCACCGGTCCATTCTTGTAAGCAAATATTCCCTTGTTCTCTTTGTCCGCTCCTTCGTTTGTGCCAAACACAACGGTTCCGTCGTGCCGCACGGCCAAGGCAATCACCATTGCCTGGTAAATATTTTCGCGGAGCACGATCTTCTTCTCTCGCACGGTGAAACGTGTTACTCCTCCATTGGTGGCAATCCAGATCGTTCCAGCGTGATCGCGACCAATTGCCCTCACCCAATTATGGTAGAGTCCCGATTCTTTGGTCACGTGGGTTGTCGAACCATCGCCCCAAAGGACCAATGCTCCGAATCTTGTCCCAATCCACACAACTCCCGCAGAATCAAAAAGGATCGCATAGACCGAATCGCTGGGCAAGCCGTTATTATGGGATGTCAACCATTCAAGATCGTTCACCTCCCCGTAGCGGACCTTCGCGATACCATTGCCCTCCGTGGCAATCCAGATAGTCCCGTTTCCATCCTCTGCAAATCGTGTAACAACAAAGCGTTCTCGCCCCTGGGTCAAATACGGAATAAACCTATTCCCGTCATAACGAAACGCACCGCCAATCCCTCCAAACCAAAGAGAACCTTTCGAATCCTGAAAGACTGTGCTTACGGAAGATAATTCCAACCCGTCTGCGGAAGAATAATGCTTGAAGGAATACGTTTGGGAAAAACTTGATGAGGGAGAAAAGACGACGACCGCGTAGGCCAGAATGAAGAGGAACAGAGGCCTTTTGAGCTTCGATCGCACCAAACGATGGCTGTGGTTCAGAAATGCATTTTGCATGGATTACATTCCCCGTCAACAGGGTGCTGAAAGTAAGATGTCTTTAGAATCAGCACTGAGATCTGATCAACCAAGTACCGAAGAGAAAGCACCCAATCGTTTACACGTGAATCTCTATTAGATCGGAGGTGGTCTCGCACTTCGATCTTCTCAAAAGTATGAATACGATCCTTTGATGGATCAGGCGGGCGTCAAGAGATCAATCAAACTTCCTGATGATACCGTTTCAGCTTGAGATTAGCAAATTTGGGAATGGGGGGGAAAATCGTTACAGCAGAATGACAAGAAGGAACTCAAAGCAATGCTGAAGGGGGGTATGGAAAAAGTGAGGAAACATGAACCAGCGGCAACAAACCGCCTTGTCGTATCAAAGAATCAAAACAAAAGGCGCTCATACGAGCGCCGTCTGCTTCTTTAGGAAATTGCTGTCATTTCAACAAGACCAGCCTCTTCGTCGCTGTGAAACTTCCCGCCTGGATGCGGTAAAAGTAGATCCCGCTCGAAAGTCTTGATGCGTCGAGTTCGACCTGATGATAGCCGGCATCAAGTTCGCCATTCACAAGCGTTGCGACTTCGCGACCCAAGATGTCGAACACCACGAGTAAGACGTTCGAATGTTGTGGATTACTGAATCGAATCGTCGTGGTAGGATTGAAAGGGTTGGGATAGTTTTGGCTTAACGTCAATTGCCGTGGTATAAGACCGATTTCCACTTGGAGCTCTTGAGTGTATTTGAAAGAGCCGTCTGTATTCACTTGCTTGATCCGGTAAACATAATGACCGGGATCGACATTGTGATCGATGAATGTATAATCATGTGGTGAAGAACTCGTACCGTGACCTTGCACAAACCCGACCGATAACCATTCTAGATTGCCGATTGCTGATTTCGAATTTGTGATTTGTTTTCGTTCAACCTCAAACCCGTGGTTCTGTGATTCGGTGACCGAGGTCCAATGCAACTCAGCGCCTGAAGAATGGGCGGTTACAGTGAAGGACCTCATTTCAACAGGAAGGGCGCTGTTGGAGGAAACACGCACAGCATAGATGTCTAGATCTGTACCACGAGAGTCAAACCACGTTATGATC
>CAZOIM010000176.1:0-8342 GCA_964579855.1 uncultured Ignavibacteriaceae bacterium
CAAGTCACCAATCCTCCGATTGATTCGATCCGGGAGGCGTTGGTCATGTCCCTAACCAGTTACATTGGAACGGAAAGGAACATCCTCGAAGAGACACCGCAACATTGTCACACGTTGAAACTTCCTCATCCGATTCTCACGAATAAGGATTTGGAAAAGATGCGGCGTGTGTCTCAGGGAGATTTTCTTGCAACGACTCTTCCCATGCTCTTCCGGGTAGAAGGTGGACAAAAAGAACTCGAACGCGCTTTGGATGGACTCTGTCGTAGAGCTTCTCTTGCTATTCAATCCGGTTACTCGATAGTGATTCTTTCGGATCGTGGTTTTGACGATGAATATGCTCCGATCCCAAGTCTGCTGGCGTTGACGGCTGTCCACAATCATCTCGTCAGGGAAAAGACCAGAACTCAGGCTGCGCTGGTGGTGGAATCTGGCGAACCGCGTGAAGTGATGCATTTTTGTCTACTGATTGGGTACGGAGCGAGCGCGGTGAATCCGTACCTCGCCATCGAGACTCTGGAAGACCTTGCACGGCGGGGTCACCTGCCCGACGGCCTGACGTTCGCGCAGGCATTGCACAATTACAAGAATGCAGCAAAAAAAGGATTGCTCAAGACAATGTCGAAGATGGGGATCTCCACGCTTCAAAGTTACCGTGGTGCCCAGGTATTCGAAGCGCTTGGGTTGGGAAAAGAACTTGTCGAAAAGTATTTCACCGGAACCGCATCTCGCATCGGCGGGATCGGCCTAGATGTTATATCACAGGAAGCGAAGATGAAGCACGATGCTGCGTTTCGGCCGGCACCGGCAGCTGCTTTGGAACTCGATCCGGGAGCAAATTATCAATTCCGATTCGGAGGTGAGCGGCATTCTGTCAACCCCACAACGATCACAAAACTTCAGCAGGCGGTACGTCAATCGAGCTACAAAAGCTTCAAGGAGTATACGGCACATCTTCTTGATCAGAGTCAAGGTCTCTACAATCTGCGCGGGCTGATGGAATTCCGAAAAGGCACGCGCAGCGTTCCTATAGAAGAAGTGGAACCAGCCAAGGAGATCGTCAAACGATTTGCCACCGGAGCAATGTCTTTTGGCTCGATCAGCAAAGAAGCACACGAGACTCTCGCCATCGCTATGAACCGCATCGGCGGGCGATCCAATACCGGCGAAGGCGGGGAAGACGAAGAACGATTCAAGCGGGATGCAAACGGCGATTTGCGTCGCAGCTCTGTAAAACAGGTCGCATCTGCGCGCTTCGGTGTTTCCGCACACTATCTCGTCAATGCGGATGAACTGCAGATCAAGATCGCACAAGGTGCAAAACCCGGCGAGGGAGGCCAGTTGCCCGGTCACAAGGTGGATGCAATCATTGCTCGAGTCCGTCACTCCATACCCGGCGTTGGTTTGATATCTCCACCGCCTCATCACGATATCTATTCGATCGAGGACATTGCCCAACTCATTTATGATTTGAAAAATGTAAATCCACGCGCTCGTATCTCGGTGAAGCTCGTATCGGAAAGCGGTGTCGGCACTGTCGCGGCCGGTGTCGCGAAAGCCCACGCCGACGTTATCCTCATTAGCGGTGATTCGGGTGGAACGGGTGCATCGCCGCTCTCTTCCATCAAGCACGCCGGTATTCCGTGGGAGCTGGGACTTGCGGAGACACAGCAAGTGTTGGTGTTGAATGATCTTCGAAGCCGTGTTCGACTGCAGACAGACGGAAAGCTCCAGACTGGTCGCGATGTTGTTATCGCTGCACTGCTCGGTGCAGAAGAATTCGGGTTCGCCACAACACCTCTGGTCACCATGGGTTGTATCATGATGCGGAAGTGTCACTTGAATACCTGCCCTGTCGGCATCGCAACTCAGGATCCTGTGCTTCGGCAACGGTTTCAAGGAAAACCCGAGCACGTAGTCAATTTCTTCTTCTACCTTGCCGAAGAAGTGCGAGAGGTTATGGCACAACTAGGATTCAGAACGATTGATGAGATGATCGGTAGAGTCGACATGATCGAGCAAAGGACTGCGGTCACCCATTGGAAGGCGAAACACATTGACCTGTCCTCGGTCCTCCATAATCCGCCGGTGCCGATGAGATTCGGCCGTCGTTGCCAAATCCCGCAGGATCACGGATTGCAGCAGGCACTAGATTATCAACTGATCGAACGAGCGAAAGAGGCGATCGAGCAGAAGACACCGGTGGAATTCAACCTGCCCATCAGAAACGTCCATCGTACCGTAGGAGCCATGTTGAGCGGTGAAATTGCGCGTCGCTATGGATCAGAAGGATTGCCCGATGACACGATCAAGATTTCGTTCACCGGTTCCGCCGGTCAAAGCTTCGGCGCTTTTTTGGCAAGAGGGATTTCGTTGACACTTGAAGGTGATGCAAATGACTACGTAGGCAAAGGTCTTTCCGGCGGCAGATTGATTGTCTTTCCGCCGAAGTCCTCCACGCGTGTTCCGGAGGAAAACACTATCATCGGAAACGTCGTGTTGTACGGAGCGACGAGCGGCGAAGCCTATTTCAACGGAAAAGCCGGCGAAAGATTCGGCATTCGCAATTCCGGTGCCACCGCAGTTGTTGAATCGGTCGGTGATCACGGATGTGAATATATGACCAACGGACTTGTCGTAGTGCTCGGCGCGACGGGAAAGAATTTTGCTGCGGGAATGTCCGGGGGAATCGTTTATGTCCTGGACGAGTACGGAATATTCTCCTCCTCCATGTGCAATAGGGCCTCTGTCGATCTTGATCCGCTGGACCCCGACGATGAAGATCGGCTGCGTCAACTGGTGACGAATCATTTCGACTATACTGGCAGTCCTCGAGCGCGAAGGATTCTCGATGAGTGGCCGAAGACCGTTGTGAAATTTGTCAAGGTCTTTCCGCACGATTACAAGCGTGTGCTCGGCTCTTCGAAGGCACAACACGTCATTCATAAATCTGCAGCGAAAATCGCAAAGGAGGTTCCCATTGGGTAAGCCGACTGGTTTTCTCGAATACAAACGTGAGACACCCCAGCGTCGGGCCGTTGAGGAACGGATAAACGATTGGCATGATGTCTACCGCGAATTCTCCGATCAGTCTGTCCGAACACAGGGAGCACGCTGCATGGATTGCGGTGTCCCGTTCTGTCACCTCGGATGTCCGCTGAACAACATCATTCCAAATTGGAACGATCTTGTCTATCGAGACCGCTGGCAGGATGCCATTCGTGTTCTCCACCTGACGAATAATTTTCCGGAATTCACCGGTCAGGTTTGTCCTGCGCCGTGTGAAGCTGCATGCGTTCTCGGCATCACTGAGGCACCCGTTGCCATCAAAGTCGTTGAGAAAATGATTATCGAACACGCGTTCCGAGAAGGCTGGATCAAACCGGAGCGCCCCGCGCGAAGAACAGGAAAAACGGTGGCGATCATCGGTTCCGGCCCTTCCGGACTTGCCGCCGCTCAACAACTCAATCGTGTAGGTCATCACGTGACTGTGTATGAAAAGAACGACCGTATTGGCGGTCTCTTGCGCTACGGCATTCCCGATTTCAAGCTGGAAAAATATTTGCTCGACCGCAGAATTGATTTGCTGCAATCGGAAGGAATTGTCTTCGCGACAAAAGCCCACGTAGGTGTAGACATTGCCGTTGAAGAGCTTCGTCGATCGTATGACGCCATGCTTCTCTGCGGAGGGGCGGAAGCGCCACGAGACCTCAATGTTCCAGGACGGCAGCTCAAAGGGACATACTTCGCCGTCGAGTTTCTTACTCAACAGAACCGCAGAATTGCAGGTTCGCACGTTGATCCTTCGAAAGAAATATTGGCGACGGGGAAGAACGTTGTCATCATCGGTGGAGGAGACACGGGAGCCGATTGTCTTGGGACGTGCCACCGGCAGAAAGCAAAATCAATTGTTCAAATGGAAATCATGCCAAAGCCACCCGAGTCTCGTGCTCAGAGCACGCCGTGGCCCCAATGGCCGCTCCAATTGCGCACGGAAAGTTCACACGAGGAAGGCGGCGCACGCGAATGGGCTGTGTTGACGACAAGCCTTGAAGGCGATGTAAACGGAAACCTGGCTAAACTCAACGCTGTCCGCGTTGGTCCGCCCCCGGAATTCAAACCCCTTCCCGGCACCGAATTTTCGCTTGATGTCGATCTCATCCTCCTCGCCATGGGTTTTGCCGGTCCAAAGCGCAATGGTCTTCTTGACGAGCTCGGTGTAGCACTTGATGCGCGCGGAAATATTTCGACTGACGAGAATTACATGTCGTCCATACCGGGTGTCTTCGCTGCCGGAGACATGAGAAGAGGTCAATCGCTTGTTGTCTGGGCGATTGCGGAAGGAAGAAAAGCCGCCAAAAGCGTGGATAAGCATCTTATGGGATTTTCGAATCTGCCATAACAACTAGAAGAGAGGACTTTCTGTAATGGAAGAACGGATCTACATCTTTGATACAACGCTGCGCGATGGCGAACAATCCCCCGGTTGCAGCATGAACATCGAGGAAAAAGTCCGCATGGCGCGACAACTGGAATCATTGAAGGTCGACGTAATGGAGGCGGGATTCCCGATAGCATCAGTCGGAGATTTCGAGGCCGTAAACCTCGTTGCTCAAACAATTGAGCATTGCTCGGTTGCGGCACTATGCCGCACTGTGACAGCAGATATCGAGCGAGCATGGGAAGCTATTCAACACGCCAAGAAGCCGCGCATTCACACCTTCATCGCAACGTCGGATATTCATCTTGTGCACAAGTTGAAAAAAAGCCGAGAGCAGGCAATGGTCGATGCAATCGCGGCAGTGAAATTGGCAAAATCGTTGTGTGATGATGTCGAGTTCTCGTGCGAGGATGCTTCACGGAGCGACATCAATTTTCTGTGCAGGATTGTCTCTGCAGCCATCGATGAGGGGGCGACGGTCATCAACTTGCCGGATACCGTGGGGTACGCAGTTCCGGAAGAATATGGATCGATGTTCCGGATTGTTCGAGAACGGGTGTCGGGAATACGATCAGTGACGTTGAGTGCACACTGCCATAACGATTTCGGTCTCGCAGTTGCAAATTCGCTTGCCGCAATCAACAATGGAGTGCGGCAAGTGGAGTGCACGATTAACGGAATCGGCGAAAGGGCCGGAAACGCTGCGCTTGAAGAACTCGTGATGGCGTTGCGAACGCGAAAAGAAGCTCTCGGATTCGACACCAACATCAATACGGAAGAAATTTACAAATCCAGCAGGCTGCTCAGCACACTGACGGGCATGAATGTTCAGCGCAATAAGGCAATCGTTGGCGCCAACGCCTTCTCGCACGAAGCCGGAATCCATCAGGATGGCATGTTGAAGAGTAGAATCACGTACGAGATCATGACTCCTCAGTCGGTTGGGATCAAGCATAGCACCCTTGTGCTCGGAAAGCACTCGGGAAGGCATGCGCTCAAACAACGTTATACCGAACTCGGATACAATTTGTCCAATGATGACCTCGCGGAGGTCTATCACACCTTCTGTGCCGTCGCGGACCAGAAGAAGGACATCCTCGATGAAGATTTGATCGCCATTCTCGAAGATCGTGGACTTACGGCGGAAGAATTCTATCAGCTGGAGAATATCCAGGTCTTCAGCGGCACGAATTTGCGTCCCACGGCGACAGTTGAAATACGCTATCAGGAAAAGCGATTTGTTGATTCCGCAACGGGAGACGGTCCCGTTGATGCCGCATATAAGGCGATTGAGCGAATCACCGGCATGACGGGCAAGTTGACGGAGTATTCGATTAAATCCGTCACGTTTGGCCACGACGCAATCGGTGAAGTATTTGTCCGCATTGATTTCGATGGAGTTCACTTCAACGGCCGTGCCGTAAGCACGGATGTCATCACAGGAAGCGCGAAAGCATATCTCGAGGCTTTGAATCGTGCAATGATGGCAAGAAAACGGCGACAGGAACAACAACCTGTTGCCAGCGAACAATCGATGGCAGTTTAGCAGCGAACAAGAATTTATGAAATCGGAACGTGCATGACAAAACCACTCACACTGTTTGAAAAGGTCTGGAACGCTCACGTTGTTGCCCAGGAACCGGAACAACCCGCGATCCTGTACGTTGACCTCCATTTATTGCACGAGGTTACCTCGCCACAAGCGTTTGCCGGGCTCCGTGCACGGAATCTCAAAGTGCGGCGTCGCGAAAATTCGTTTGCGACCATCGACCACAGCATTCCGACGATCAGCCCAAGCATTACCAGCGGAGACCAGCTTGCTGCTCGGCAGATGGAACAGCTGGAAAATAACTGTCGGGATTTTGGGATTCGCCTGTACGGCGTGAACAGCCCTCAACGGGGAATCGTCCACGTGATCGGACCGGAACTTGGTCTCACACAACCTGGAATGACGATTGTCTGCGGCGACAGCCACACCTCGACGCACGGCGCTTTTGGGGCATTGGCATTCGGCATCGGAACAAGCGAAGTGGAACACGTTCTTGCAACGCAGTGTCTGTTACAGCGCAAACCCAAAACTTTTGAAGTCCGTGTCGAAGGTACGCTGAAATCCGGAGTGACCGCCAAGGATATTATTCTCGCTTTGCTTTCGAGAATTGGCGTCGGGGGTGGAACCGGCCACGTGTTCGAGTATACGGGAAGCGCGATTCGTAATCTCTCGATGGAAGAACGGATGACCATCTGCAACATGTCCATCGAAGGCGGGGCCCGTGCGGGATTGATCGCCCCGGATGACACGACGTTCCAGTACATCGCGGGCAAGGAATTTGCACCGAAGGGTGCTTCGTGGCTGGTACACTTGAATCGATGGCGGGCCCTTCCAACCGATGTCGGTGCAACGTATGACAAGAGCATCACGATCAACGCAAATTCACTGACGCCGATGATTACTTACGGGACAAATCCCGGAATGGGAATTTCCGTCACGGAACCAGTGCCGAATCCTGCGAACATCGCAGATCTTTCCGAACGCTCAGCGATGGATAAGTCGTTGCAGTACATGGCGCTCAAACCCGGTGAGAATCTCATCGGCAAACGCATTGACGTCGTCTTCATTGGAAGCTGCACGAATTCACGCATCACCGATCTTCGACTGGCAGCGTCTGTCATTAACGGCAGGAAAGTTGCACCGAATGTTCGTGCTCTCGTTGTTCCAGGATCCCAAGCAGTCAAACGCCAGGCCGAAGCGGAAGGACTGGATCGCATCTTTAAACAGGCTGGTGCAGAATGGCGAGAATCCGGCTGTTCGATGTGTATTGCAATGAATGGTGACCAATTGGAACCGGGACAATACGCGGTATCGACAAGCAACCGTAATTTTGAAGGACGTCAGGGAAAAGGCGGACGAACGTTTCTTGCCTCTCCGCTGACGGCCGCTGCCGCCGCGGTGACGGGGACAATTACCGATGTTCGCACATTGTTGAACGATTAACGGGACCAAGAGAACCATGAATCATTTTCCACTGTTTGCTTCGCGCGTAGCACCGCTCCTTGTAAATGATGTCGACACGGATCAGATCATTCCGGCGCGATTTCTCAAAGTAACGGACAAAGTCGGCCTGGGGGCGAATCTCTTTGCGGACTGGCGCTTTCAACCTGATGGATCCCCCAAACATGAGTTCGTTTTGAATCAACCAAAATACCGGGGTGCAGGAATATTGTTGGCGGGGCACAATTTCGGTTGCGGCTCGTCCAGGGAACACGCTCCGTGGGCTCTCGTAGGTTACGGTTTTCGTGCGGTTGTCAGCACTTCGTTTGCTGATATTTTCAAGAACAATGCGCTTAAGAATGGACTCTTGCCGGTTACGGTCGATTCGACTGTTCACCAAAAATTGTCGGAGCTCGTTCTGCGCGAACCATCTGCCGAACTCCGAGTCGATCTTGAATCCCAATCGCTTCAAATGCCGGATGGCGCCGTCGTCCAATTTCCTATCGACGCCTTTTCCAAATCGTGCCTGTTGAATGGTACAGACGAACTCGGATACCTGCTTCGGTTTGAAAAACAGATCGAAGAGTACGAAACAACGCGTCTTGGACTGGGAGTGTAATCCTGTGAAGATCCAGATATACGACACGACATTGCGTGACGGGACACAGCGTGAAGGGATTTCGCTTTCGTGTGACGACAAACTGAAGATCGCGCGCAAGCTTGACGATCTCGGCGTTGATTATATCGAAGGCGGCTGGCCCGGGTCGAATCCCAAGGATGCCGAATTCTTCGAGCGCGTCCGGACGATTCCGTTCAAACACGCCGTCGTTGCTGCGTTTGGCTCGACGTGTCGCGCAGGAAGTGAACCGTGCGACGATGCCAACATCCGTGCCCTTCTGGATGCGCACACTG
>CAZOIM010000177.1:0-4756 GCA_964579855.1 uncultured Ignavibacteriaceae bacterium
GATCTGCATCGGTGGCAATCGCTTTAGCGCCCCATCAACTCGCACAACAAACTCCTGGTCTTTCCCCAGAATATTTGCCGCCTGTATAGTCTTTGTGAACAAATCGAACAACAATTGGTTATCCATTGTTGTCCCGGCAGAAATCGATGATTCGGGATGCGAAGCAGGGGCGTTTTCAGGAGATACAGAAGGACAGACAACCAACCAATCGTGCCCCGGATATTGGACCAAAAAGCTGAGGAAGAATTCGACAGCGCCTCTCATGATCGGGTAGACCGATTGAAGATAGTTCTTGTCGCCGCTGTACTCATACTTCTCCCACAGGTGCTGACAAAGCCATGCACCTCCCATCGGCCACATTCCCCAAAAAGAGCCATCGATCGGTCCGTTGATCCGCCAAAGATCGGTGTTGTGGTGCAGCACCCACCCCTTTGCGCCATACATCGTTTCAGCGGTCTGATTGCCCGTAACGGAGAGTTCTCGAATCATCTGGATGAGGGGCTCATTCATTTCACTGAGGTTCGTTTTTTCCGACGGCCAATAGTTCATCTCCGTGTTGATGTTCACTGTGTATTTACTGTCCCACGGCGGATAGAGTTGATCGTTCCACAAGCCTTGCAATGTCGCGGGTTGGCCACCCGGTTGGGAACAGGAGATGAGAAGATACCGACCGAACTGGAAATAGAGGGCGGCGAGTTGCGGGTCATTCCCTTCAGCAAAGCCGGCAATGCGAACATCCGTGGAGTTCTTTACGGAGTCCGTGACTCCCAAATCAAGGCTAACCCGATTGAAAAATTTCTGATACGCCGCAATGTGATCTCGAAGTGTCTGTTCAGTGGTTTTCTTCAGAGCATTCGTAAGAAATGCTTCAGCCTTGGCACCTGCATCGGCACTGATATCGGCATAGTTGATCACGCTGGATGCAATGGAGATGTAGACTGTGGCGACATTCGCGTTGGTCACTGACAATGTTGTATCAGTAGAGTGTACTGTGCCGCCGTCCGCAAGGATTTCAACTTGAGCCTGGAACTGCACCTTCCCCTTTACCGAATCGCAGTCACCCGTGACCCCCGACATCAACAGCGTGTTCTCATCTCTTGTCGAGATCTTGACCGCAGCCGGCCTGTCCATCGAAGCCGAAAAACTGATGGATCCGGGTTTGTCCGCCGAGATGCGGACAATCATAACCTGGTCTGGGAACGAGGCGAATGCCTGATTTTCGTAGTGCACACCATCAACTGTATAGCGGGTCGTTTCTACAGCTTTTGCGATATCAAGTTCCCGGTAATAGTCGGTATAGTGTTCGTGTCCCGGAAACATCAAGCGGAGGTTACCGACGGTTTGATACGGCATCCCTTGAGAAATCTTGCTGATGAATTTTTGATTGACGAGATCCTGTGCTTCTTTGTATTTTCCTTCAAAGATCAGCCTCCTCACTTCCGGCAGCGCTTTCCGTGCGTCCGGATTGTCATTCCGGTTGGGCTGCCCTCCCCACACGGTGATCTCATTGAGTTGAAGCGTTTCTTTGCACGGATCTCCATAGACCATGGCCCCAAGTCGACCGTTGCCGATGGGCAACGCTTCGACCCATTGGCTCGCGGGATGGTTGTACCAAAGTCTCAATCCGTTGCTACTTTGGGCAAGCAAATGTTGCGCTACGAGGAATGCACAAAGAAAAATTATCCGATTCGTCTTCATGGATTTATTCTGATCCGAATAAAACTGTTCCTGCTAAATGATTCTTGCCGCGATTCCCATCTTCAAGTGTAACAAGTGGATTGCTCTTCTACCTGGGCAATCATTCCATTGTACTTCGATCTCAAAATCTTCCGTCGAAACTCCACGAGCCCCCTCAAAGGTCATCAGTCGATTATCCACCGCGGCTAATCACCAGGATGATCCTGAACCTCAACCACCATAGAATGAAAGTACCTCGTTACTCGGAACTGAGCGAAATTGGTCGACTGCCCAGACGGCTCCATTATTCGGCCGTTGCTAGAGGATTCACCACCCCCTCGGTCTTACTCAGTTTTGGCCACAGAAACCCGTATAAAGCAATCACCACAAAGCAACTCATGGGCATGAGAAAACCAACTGACATATTGTATAAATCTCCAAGGTAGCCCATGATCTTGGGCATCAGTGCGCCTCCGATGATCGCCATGACAATATACCCCGAAGCTTTCTTCGCTTGAACACCGAGTCCGTAGATGCCTAAGGAGAATATCGTGGGAAACATAATTGACATAAAGAGAAAACTAAGGAACACTGCGGCGACTGAAACCCATCCGAGTCTCATCACAACCACACCACAGACGAAGACATTAATGACTGCATACGTGCCGAGCACACGATTTGCTCTGATTCTGCGCATAATGGCAGCTCCCGTCGCGCGACCGAGGAGAAACAACGGGAAGGCAATGGTCCCCAAAAGAAACGTCGCACCTTTTTCACTCACGAAATATTCGCCGTTACGGAGCATAGTCCGATCCGTGAAGAACCAGCTATCCGCAAGTGAACGAGAAAGTGACGGAGTCTCTTCGACCATGTAGTTGATAAAAAAGCTGAAGATACCGGCCTGGGCTGCAACGTACACGAATTGAGCCGCCACTGCTCCTGAGAAATGGGGGTGCGACCAGATTGAGTGCTTGATCCCATGTTCTGCGGATTCAACGAGGTGGTATTCATCTTCCGTGTTCAAGTCTGGAACATCAGACAAGTAGAAAACAACAGCCATCACGAGCACGATCATTGCCACTGCCACGTATGGAATATAGAGTTGTCCCTGGGCGACCGAAGCACCCTCGGTGGAATAGAAGAATGCGCCACCGATAATCGGCCCAAGAATCCACCCGACACCGTTGAATGACTGTGCAAAATTGATGCGCGTTGCAGCATATTTCTTAGGGCCGAGAACTGTCGTGTAAGGGTTCGCCACTGTTTCCAAAACGGTCAATCCCATCGCGATGATACAAACACCAAGCAGGAAAGCCCAGAAAGCAGAAATATGTGTCGCCGGAATAAACCAGAAGCCGCCGAGAGAGACCAGGAGCAGTCCTGAGATGATTCCTCCTTTGTAACCGAGCTTACGGGCGAGCCAGCTCGCCGGCAGCGACATCAACAAGTATCCCAGGTAGTGTGCGAATTGAACCCAGGCCGACTGCGCTTTGGTTAAATGCAAGTAGTCCTGAAAATGTTTGTCCATCACATCAATCATGCCGTTGCAAGTTCCCCACAACAAGAACAATGTGCTGATAATGAAAAATGTGAAGAGATGACTCTTACCGCCTTCACCTTTAAACATTCCGGACAATTCCATTACATCTCCCAGGATTTGGTCGCTGTCACCTGATGTTATGTGCTATTGACGACAACGGACGTATTCGAAACTCGTGTGGTTTAAAACGCGGAATGCGACAGTTTCTCTGCATCTAGCGCAATGGTCAAACGACGTCGAACTTGTTTTCATAGCTACTTTCTAATGTGAATATGCATATTACTTCGAGACGACAACTCCCTTTTTCAAAATGATATTCGCATACAGTGCTGATTCGCCTGTGGCAACCACCGCATAAGCCTTTCGGGCACGCTCGTAGAATGCAAATCGTTCGACAAACTCGAAATCTGCGAATGGTTCCTTGCTGTCCAGAATGACCTTCTTGTATTCCTCCCAGATGACCGGCTGAATCTTGTCTCCTGGTGTTACCGCCATCAGTGCCACCGGTTTCTTGACATACGTATCAAGGGGGAAGAGCCTCAATACTGAATCTAGAATCTTCGGAATGTCATGCCCATCCAGTCGGACAAGTCGTTGCGCAATCGATGCTGCAGGAAAATTCCCGTCGGCGAGAACGATTTCGTCTCCGTGTCCCATTTCCATCAGGACTTTGAGCAATTCAGGACTCAGAATACTCGGAATACCTTTGAGCATTTCCTTCACTCCTTTTTGAAAATGCCAGTACCTCGATCAATGGATCTCTTCATCAAAGACAACCGCGACTTTGCCGCATTTGCCGCTTGCCATCAACGCGTAAGCGGCTCCGACATCCTTCAACGGAAATCTGTGCGTGACGAGACTGTCCGGTTTTATGTTCCACCGTACCAGACGCTCGACGAGTTCTTCCATCCGCCAGATCGTTGTGACCCACGATCCATAGATCGTCTTCTGGTCGTGGATAATATCTCGCGAAGGCTGGAACTCGGTGGTACCACCTTCGCCCAGAAAAACGATCTTTCCCCACTTTCGCGTCGCCTGAATGCATGAAAGCCGGGCCTTGTTGTTGGCAGAACAATCGACGGCCTTCTCGACCCCGTACCCTCCCGTCAGGCTCCTGACATGCTCGACGTTATCCTCACCTGCCTTGAGCACTTCGTCGAACAAACCAAGTTTTCTCGCTATGGCAATTCGTTCATCGATCATTTCAATTCCGAAAATCTTCTGCGCCCCCATCGCCTTCGAAAGCATGGCTGTGGCAAGTCCGACCGGGCCGAGTCCGGTTACGAGGACAGCATCGTTGCCCGAGATGCCAATTTTTTCCAGTCCCTCGTACACCGTGCCGAATCCGCACGCCACTTGCGCTCCGTCAGAATAGCTCAGGGCATCGGGCAAGGCGACAAGGTCTTTTTCTTCAGCAAGCAAGTATTCCGCCATACCTCCATCTCGTTGCCATCCGTATGCTCGTCGATACTCGCTCGTGCACGAAATCATGTACCCCCTCCGGCAATCATTACAGACCCCACAACCGGAGATGTGATA
>CAZOIM010000177.1:4856-8242 GCA_964579855.1 uncultured Ignavibacteriaceae bacterium
AAATCATGTACCCCCTCCGGCAATCATTACAGACCCCACAACCGGAGATGTGATACACAATCACCCGATCGCCTTCCTTGAAACGGCGACAGCCGGGCCCGGTTTCCACGATCTGTCCGCTTGGCTCATGTCCCGCAATCATGCCGGGCTGATATCCTTCCGGCCCTTTGCCTAGGTGCTCATGGTAAATGCACCGTATGTCAGATCCGCAGATCGTAGAAGATTTCATCTTAATCAGAACTTCGCCGTGATTCGGAACCGGAATGTCAAATTCCTTCAGTATGACCGTACTGTTGCCCGGCAAAAGTGCACCAAGCATCTTCTTCATAATGGCCTCATTTCCTGGACGTAGCTCTCAATCATTGAGGGATGGCACCGTTGACGTCCCACAAATCTTTCCACGATTGGTTGTCTTTCCAAAGGAACACCTGCCCTTTGATCAGTCGACAATTCTTGTCCGCCCCGGCAAGAGCATCCATGTCGTTCTTTGTTAACGGAGGCATTGTTGCCGCCTCCAGATTGTGGTAGAAATGATGAACGGAGAATGGGATCGGAATTTGTCCTCGTTGAATCGCCCATTTGATTGCGACTTGCGCGGGGGATACGTTTAATCTGCCTGCAATGGACAGAATGGCGTTGTCCTCGAGGTCAACAGTGTCATCGGGAGTCCTGTCCCGTTCTGGTCGACCTGGCGATCCCAGCGGACTATACCCTATCGGTTGAATATTGTGCTGCAAGCAGAATTCGAACAGCTCCTTCTGCTGAAAATGCGGATGCAGTTCCATTTCATTGCAGACTGGCCGAATTCGTGCGTCCCTCAGGAGCAACCGCAGTTTGGGAATCGTCATGTTGGAAGTACCAATACTCCTCACCAGACCTTCGTCGACCAGTTTTTCCATCTGGCGCCAGGTCTTCATGTAGTCTTCGTGAATGTATGGCCGCGCATTCGGGCTCCGAGACGAGACATCGCAGTGCGGCGGGTGGAAATTCGGGAACGGCCAGTGTACCAGGAAAAGATCGAGATGCGGAATGCGAAGGTCCTTTAACGACCGTCGGCACGATTCTTCAACGCGATCATGCATGTCGTTCCACACCTTTGACGTAATCCAAAGATCTTCACGTTTGACTTCACGACTCTTGATGAGTCCTTCGAACACAACGCCAATATTTTTTTCGTCGCCATACACCGAAGCGCAGTCGATGTGCCGATAGCCTGCATGGATAGCGTTCTCGACCGTTATCGCTACTGTCTCAGCGGAAACGGCATCAGAGCCGAATGTTCCCAGCCCTATGCAGGGAATTCTGTATCCACTGGAAAGCGTGACACTGGGGATGGAACACGGATCCTTTCGTTGTTCAACCAGGTTGTTCATTGTCGATTCCAGCAACTGCAAATTGTTGTGCAAGGTGAGATGTCTGTAAGCATGCATTTCCTGCAGATGCAATGCGGGTGGAGACAGTATCGAAACAGAAGAGTGCTGCAGAAAGCAAAAAGAGTCTGTGGCAAATGAGACTGCTGCTTTTCATTCGTTGAGAGATCGAGTACGCGGTAGTATCTCATCCGGCTAACCCCTCAGTCCTCAAGCGGTATCCAACTGGATACCGCTTGATTTGTGAGAGTGTTACGTCAGGTGCAGAAACCGCACTTTGGAGAATGTTATTTGACCAACAAGAGCTTCTTGGTATCCGCAAAGGAACTTGTCTGGAGCCGGTAGAAATACACACCGCTCGCAAGCGCCGACCCGTTGAAGGTGACTGAGTAATTTCCCGGTTGTCGGACACCATCAAATAGCGTCATGACTTCCATTCCGAGAATGTTGTAGACTTTCAATGAAAGATGTCCACTTCGCGGAACAGAGTATTGGATCTCCGAAGTCGGATTAAACGGATTGGGGAAGTTCTGTGCCAATTGAAATTTCGTCGGTACGCCAGAAACGGTCTTTTCAACGCCGAGCGGATTGTTACTAATATAGTCCGCAAGCCACAGTAGTGCCGGCCTTGCCGTACCATTATTGTTAACCAGATAGGAATTGGTCAACCATGTCTTGCCCTGAAGATATCCCCATAGGGTAACTCCTTTCACTGCAGGGTGTTGCCACATGACAGGAAATAGTTCCTGGAACTTTGTCTTCTGCTGATTATCATTCTGAATATTAAGATCAAACTCAGATATATATATTGGTAGTCCTGTCGCTGCTAGCCTATCCAGATTTGATTTAATCGTATCTGCGGGTGTACTTTCCAAACCATGCGACTGCTCACCAATACCGTCGATTAATCCTCTGTCTTTTAATAGATTAATGAGTTGGATGTAGGAAGTTGTAGCTGAATAACTATTAATAATTCCATAATCATTAATCAATAGTTTAGCATGGGGCATGTTTAGTCTCGCCAGTTGGAAAGCTTTTATGACCCAGTCCCAACCAGTAACACCTGTTCCACCGAGAGCCTTTTCATAATTTGCGTGCCCGTTGTTGCCATCAGGTGGATTATGCCCATAAAGAGGTTCATTGACAACATCAATCATATCCATATCCGGATACCTTTGCCCAACCCTTCTTATCCACGTTTCTATGTATTTGAACTGCGTTGCAGAGTCAAGCGTGGAAATCCAGGAAGGCTGCTGGTTTCCCCAAATTAGATTATGATCTTTAAACTTTAAGCCATGGCTTCTTGCATAATTGTAATCGTTATCCAAACCGCTCCAATTCCATTGAGTTGTGTCGGTTGAAGTTCCGACAGAACTCCATTTACCTGCATTTTCAGGAGTGAGTTGTGTCCAATAACTGGCAAAATTAGTTGCAGGGGCATCACCGGCACTACCTAAAAATTTTGGAGCGCCAGTTGCTAATGCCGGGCCCTTCCACACTAAAGATGAATCTATTGTTTCTATATGTCTCGTTATTTGTAAATTATCTATGTAGATGCTGTTGCCAGTATCCGGTACTCCATAAAAATGAATGGGGGCTCTGATAATTTTTGTAGTATCAGTGACCGTAAATTGCATTGTAAATTTCTGCCATTGCGTGCTGAGTGTGGCTGGACGTATTGCTTTGTATTCTCCGCCTGCCTGACTCCATGTGGTAAAATTAACGGTTGCACCGGCATTTTGACTTTTTGCCCAGACAGAATAGTCATACAGTGCTCCGGGCGTGATATGCAGGCTGTCTGCAACAATCTGAATATCCCATTGGTTAGTACCAAGCCCGTGAACTGTAACTTTCAATGCGCGAGATCCATCGTGAACAGTGTCGCTCACGATCCTGAATTCGGGCAGTGGCGTCACTCCCGCAGCGACTTGAATGACCCAGCCTTTAACGTTCGTCGTGTCAACAATCCCTGGGCTGGAATCTTCGAATCCTCCATTTGTTACTACATTTCCTGAA
>CAZOIM010000178.1:0-8239 GCA_964579855.1 uncultured Ignavibacteriaceae bacterium
CGTGCCCGGCGGAAATGGACTACGGTGATACGTCACGCCTTGGGTATGGATTATATAGAATCCAAGTCGACTTGATGACCCAATCTCTTCTGAGGAAGAAGAATCTGGTTTTTTTGATGGATGCGTTATGGGGGACCGATTATGAGCAGGACAAACCTGTCAAATGGAAGATGGCACCTTTCAACAATACGTACTCGTCCTCGGTCTTCGCTTCCTTCGACAACGTTGCGATCGAATCTGTGGGGTATGATTTTCTGCGATCGGAATTCACTATTGCCAACATAACAGGAAAATATGCATTCGTGCAAATGCGGGGAGCCGATGATTATCTCCATCAGGCAGCTGATTCAACAAACTGGCCCAACGGCATAAAATATGACCCGGACAGCACGGGTGTTCATCTCTACAGCCTTGGTGTCCACGAACATTGGAATAATGCGACGGACAAAATGTATTCCAGAAATCTTGGAACCGGAACGGGAATCGAATTGCTGACTGTCGAGCAGGGTCAAACAACAAGTATTGCTGGTCGGGAAATCAGCACGCCGAAATATTTCGAACTCTGCCAGAATTATCCCAACCCATTCAACCCCGCAACAACAATTTCGTACATCTTGCCGGAGAGATCGTCGGTTGATATCTCGATTTGCGATCTGCAAGGGAGGATCATACGATCGTTTACCTACACCGCGCAATCGGCCGGAACCCAAAGGGTGGTATGGAACGGAACAAGTTCGCAAGGCAGTGTGATGGCGAGCGGGGTTTATGTATACAGGGTAAGGGGGTCCTCCCTGAGCAGCGGGAGGGCTTTCAATAAGTCGGCAAAAATGCTGTTGCTGAAATAAGTCTATTCTAAATCTTTTCTCGTGTTGGGGATTTGGGTTCGACGAACAATGCCAAAGTTCGTTCGGTTGTAGATGAGTCAATGAATCTTTGGTTAGGTCGGAATGCCTGTGGATATTTGCTGCTGGAGTAGGATGCGGATGCTCGACAAACGTACTACGCCGTACATGTTTCAGTGTCGAACCGCCGGCGAAAATGGAGATTGCGTCTCCTCCCGTTCACCGTCAAGGAGAAAACGATGAAAAAAGCACCAGATCAGATGTGCCTGAAGGACGCCTTCCGGAATGATTTTTACATCGGCGTCGCCCTCAGCGCAGATCAGATTTCCGGCAAAGAGCCGAACGCGGTGGCCCTGGTGAAAAAACATTTCAACAGCATCACGCCGGAGAACGTCTTGAAGTGGGAGGAAGTGCATCCGGAACCGGACCGGTACAATTTCGAAGTGCCGGACCAATACGTTGCTTTCGGGCAAAAGCATGGCATGCATATCATCGGGCACACTTTGGTCTGGCATTACCAGACGCCGGATTGGGTGTTCCAGGACGCGTCGGGCCGACGTTTGAGTAGGGAAGCACTACTGGATCGGATGAAGGAACATATCTTCACCGTTATGGGACGCTACCGTGGACGCATCCACGGATGGGATGTCGTCAACGAATCCGTGATGTCCGATGGTTCCTTCAGAAAGTCGGGTTGGTTCGAAATCATCGGCGAAGACTACGTGGAGAAGGCCTTCGAATTTGCCCGTGAAGCAGATCCGCACGCCGAGCTCTATTATAATGAATATGATTTTGAGCAGCGCCCAAAGTGCGAAGGTGTCATCCGGCTCGTTCGAAACCTACAGCAAAAAGGTATCCGGGTAGACGGCATCGGCATACAAGGACATTGGTTCCTGGACTTTCCACGGATTGAGGAGATCGAGGAGTATGTCCTGACGCTGCACGAGTTGAAAACAAAACTGATGATCACCGAATTGGATATCGGCGTGCTTCCGTTTATCCATCTGGATAATCAGATCGCGGACATTTCCTCGTTTGACACCGAGACTTGGGCGAAACTTAATCCCTATCAGGAATTTCTGCCGGACGCGGTTCAGAAGGCTCATGCTATGCGTTACGGCGAATTGTTTTCATTTTTTCTTAAACACCGGGACAAGTTCAGTAGAGTTACGTTTTGGGGTGTGCATGATGGCCAATCGTGGCGCAGCTACCTGCCAATAAAAGGCAGAACCGAGTATCCCTTGCTCTTTGATCGTCGCTGCCTGCCGAAACCCGCGTTCGATGCAGTTGTTAATAGAGCGAAAGTGGATAACTGAAACATTGGATTCTTTAAGAGAAGGGTTGAAGGATATTCTAAGCAGATTGCCTGAAAAGTACTGCGCGTAGAAAGTAGTTGCTGAATCTTGTATAGAGCAAATTCGACAGACTGGACTGAAATGTAGTCTGGAAGTGCTTCCAATCAAATGTTTACCCTGAGTCTTTTTTGTTACACGGATGATGAGCCCCTCGGAAAAATGTGAGCGCGAGAAAAGGGAATTCCACCAATTGGGAATCCTGAATTTTCAGGGACAAGAAATGAAACAATTCCACACTTTCTTCTTGATTTTTTGGAATCGCAATGGTAGTTTGAAACGGTTCAATTATTCGAACCCGTTTAAGCAAGAAGTTCAAATTGAGTGTCCACCACCAACCTCATAATCGGAAAAAAGCAGACGTGAGGGTACACAAAAGCCATTCTATTCTTTTCGACTACCTGACAAATTCGCTTGTCGTTTATCCAAACGCTGTCATTGAAGACCAAGCACGGATACGGGCCGCAATCTCTTTCGACGGACGCGGTAATTAATCTCCCAAGCTATCAAGAGTAGTTTACCGGTAACTCTAGCAGATCATCGTTGCGTGAACATACGCTGAGATCAAGCACCTGGTGGATCTGAATGAATTCGTTATTATGCCGTGACCTCTTCGCGTGAAGTTAAATTGCTGAAAATGATTTACTTGGGGTGAAGATAATCCTCTAGCGCACAATACACAACAATGGCAGAACACTTTCAAGAAAAGCTCTCCTTCAGGGAGAAAGCCGGTTACAGTCTTGGCGATGCGGCCGCCAATTTTGTCTTTCAAACCATGCTGATTTTTCAGCTTGGCTTCTACACCGATGTCTTCGGAATAACGGCCGTTGCTGCAGGCACGTTGTTACTTGTCGGACGATTCTGGGATGCATTCTTCGATCCTCTCATGGGTGTTATTGCCGATCGAACGAATACCCGGTGGGGCAAGTTCAGACCCTGGGTGTTGTGGTCTGCTGTACCCTTTGCGCTGATCTTCTACCTTGCGTTCACGACGCCGGATTTTGGAAGCACGGGAAAACTTATCTACGCGTTCGTAACCTACATCTTATTGATGACGGTCTATTCTGTCAACAACCTACCGTATGCAGCGCTCAACGGTGTCATGACAAGCGATGTGAATGAGCGAACGAGTCTTTCATCGTATCGATTCTTCTTTGCGATGTCGGCTTCGTTTATCGTGCAAGGTCTGACGCTCCCCCTGGTCAACAAGCTTGGGCAAGGAGATGCGGCGAAGGGTTGGTCAATGACGATTGGTATCTTTGCACTCCTTTGCATCGTCTTCTTCGTCATCGCTTTCCTCAGTGCGCGTGAACGTGTCAAACCGGATCCGAATCAGAAATCGTCCCCCAAACAGGATTTTGCAGACCTGCTCAAGAACACGCCATGGAAATCGATGTTTGTGACCACTCTCTTTGTGTTCATCACCCTGGCACTGTGGGGAAGTGCAATGTTTTATTACTTCACCTACTACGTCGACAAAGCGCAGCTGTTCACATTCTTGGAATCGTGCGGGCTTGTTGCGACGAGTTCCGGTGGGGTTGAAGTGGCTTCCGGATGGTGGCACAGTATCCTCAACTCGTTCGGGCTTATTGTCACAGCGGGTCGATCCAATGTTACGTCGGTCGGATTCAGTCTCTTTAATATGAGCGGCCAGCTGGTGATGATTCTTGGCGTAGTCGCATCCAAGTTTCTTTCGATGCGGTACGGAAAGAAGGCAGTCTTTGCGACGGGCCTTGCGTTCACGACCTTGTTCACTGCCCTCTTTATCCTCCTCCCGGCCGATGCGGTGGGAGCGACGTTTATCCTGAATTTGCTTAAGTCGTTGGCGTACGGGCCGACGATCCCTCTTCTTTGGGCGATGATGGGAGATGTTGCAGACTATGCGGAATGGAAGACAAATCGACGTGCAACCGGCGTGGTATTTGCAGGCATCGTGTTTGCCCTCAAGGCGGGATTGGGATTGGGCGGCGCAATTTGCGGATGGTTTCTTGCGGCATACGACTACACTCCCAATGCCATCCAAAGTGAACACGCGCTGCTGGGGATTCGCATGACGGCAAGCATTTACCCGGCAATCACGTTTGGCATAGGTGCGATTGCCGTGCTGTTTTATAGCATTAGCAAGAAGCTGAATTTGGAGATCCAGGACGAATTAATCGAACGACGCAAGAAGTTTTCAACTGCGGCCACGTGACCACCATCATATTTCTCCGGTCCGAAGGCTCTCATATTAACCGCGGGATAAACTCTTAAAAGAACGGGACTATGCAAAACAAATACTTTCCAAATATCAAGAAGCAGATTCCCTACGAAGGCAAGAATTCCAGGAATCCATTTGCATTCAAATACTACAACAAAGATCAGAAGGTTGGGTCAAAAACCATGGCCGAGCATCTGAGATTTTCCGTCGCTTACTGGCATTCGCTGCTTGGAGCCGGAGCGGACATGTTTGGGGGCCCTAGTTTTGAACGACAGTGGCGTCAACCGAGCGATCCCATGGATCGGGCCAAGGCAACGCTTGAAGCCGCGTTTGAATTCTTCCAAAAATTGGGTGTTGAATACTATTGCTTCCACGACCGAGATATTGCTCCGGAAGGCGACAGTTTCTCCGAATCCATCGAGAATTTACAGTCGATCGTTGGCCTCGCGAAGCAGATGCAGAAAGAGACCGGCGTGAAGCTCTTGTGGGGAACGGCGAATCTTTTCGGGAGCCCAATCTATTCACAAGGCGCAGGAACGAGCCCCAATGCTCACGTGATGGCTCACGCTGCTGCCCAGGTCAAAAATGCCATTGACGCCACGAAAGAACTTGGCGGTGAAAACTATGTGTTCTGGGGTGGGCGAGAGGGATACGAGACATTGCTCAATACGGATTTGAAAAAAGAACAAGAGCACATGGCCAAATTCCTTCACATGGCAATTGATTACAAAAAGAAAATTGGATTCAAGGGACAGTTCCTCATCGAGCCGAAACCGTGTGAACCGACCAAACACCAGTATGATACGGATGCAGCTTCCACACTGTATTTCTTAAAGGAATATGATCTGCTCGATGACTTCAAACTGAACATCGAAGCGAACCACGCAACACTCGCAGGACATACCTTCGAACACGAACTTGCGGTCGCGTCTGCGGCAGGCAAACTGGGCAGCGTCGATGCGAATCGTGGTGATTCACTGTTGGGGTGGGATACCGACCAATTCCCGACGGATGTATACTCTGCAACACTCGCGATGCTGGTGGTCCTGAACCAGAAAGGGTTAGGCAAAGGCGGCCTCAACTTCGATGCGAAAGTCCGGAGGAGTTCGATCGATCCGTACGATTTGTTCCACGCCCACATTGGCGGTATGGATGCGTTCGCGAAAGGATTGTTGATAGCAAACAGCATTATCGAAGACAAGACCTTTTCAAAAATTATTGAGGAACGTTACAGCAGTTTTGATTCGGGCATCGGTGAGAAGATCATTGCCGGAAAGGTGGGACTTAAAGAACTCGAACAGTGGATTCTCAAGAATGGGAAGCCGGAACTCGCGAGTGGCCGGCAGGAGATGTTGGAAAATATCCTCAACATGTATATGTTTCAATGAAACACAAGGAACTAGGGTTGGCACGTAGTGAAATGTCAATGCAGCACAACTGCAAACAATATTTCGACTATCAATTGTTGATGCGATGCTAGACTTGCTACAGAGTAGCAACAATAGTTCTTTTGAGAACCCATCGCCGATCCAATGGCAATATAATTGGCAGCGTGAAAACACGTGGTTTCATTCTATTCGGGTGATTGGTGCCAGTCCAGATTCAAGTATCCTATGGACTCGTCGATCACCCGATTCCATTTATAGACAACCTTGACACTCCATATACGATGAAAGGAGAATTTCCTGTGAACAGATCTTCAAGATCCATCGTGACAGCGATTCGTTCGCTCGTGATTCACGGCAGCTTCATTGGTAGCAGGGCGCTGCTTCTTGGAGCAATTCTCACACTCTTCCTTGCACCATCCTTGATGGCATCAGGAACTCTCAAGGGGAAAATCGCGGACAAGGACACGAAAGATGCCCTGCCTGGCGCCACTATCCTTATCAAGGGGACGAGTGTCGGGGCAGCCGCGGATCTCAACGGCGTATACAGCATCTCGAATGCTCCGAGCGGCCAACAAACCATCGTGGTTTCGTACATTGGCTATGTTTCGGTGACCGTCACCGTTACGATTCCAGAAGACGGGACATTGCAGCAGGACTTTAGCCTGCAGGCCGCCGCTATTCAGGGGCAAGAAGTGATCGTGAGGGGGCAAGCCCAGGGACAGATGCAGGCCATCAACCAACAGCTTTCTTCGGACAAGATTTCCAGTGTGGTCTCCGAAGCAAGGATCCAGGAACTCCCGGATTTCAACGCAGCTCAGGCAATCAGCCGGTTGCCGGGTGTTTCCACGCAGCAAAGCTCCGGTGAGGCGAGCAAAATTGTTGTGAGAGGATTGGCACCGCAATACAATGCTGTAACGGTTGGAGGAATTGCGCTTGCCTCCACAGGAAGTACGCAAATTGGTGCTACCGCCACCGGTGTCGGGTCAGGGACGCTCAACAATGATAGAAGTGTCGATCTTACGATGGTTACACCGTACATGATCAAATCCATCGAGCTTTATAAGACGCTTACTCCTGATATGGAAGCAAATGTGATAGGCGGCTCGGTGAATATGGATTTGAGGGAAGCGCCGTCGGGTTCGCACGGAGATTTGTTGTGGCAATCCGGCTACACCCAGAAAAGCAATACCTATGGAAACTACAGGGCTATTGCTTCCGGCAGCGACAGATTCTTTGATGATCAGCTTGGCATTTATGTGCTCGGAAACATCGAACAGTATGACCGTAGCTCAGACAATATGTCTGCAGGGTACTCAACCGCAAGCTCAGTTGTCGGCCCCAGCGGCTACAGGCCGATCCTCGTGAGCAATGTGACGCTGAACCGTCACGTAGAGACCAGAAAACGGTATGGCGGTAATGTGATTTTTGACTATGCTCTTCCGTTCGGTTCCATCAAATCGGTGAATATGTTCAGCCGCCTGAATTCGGACTTCCAAGATTATAATACGACGATCAATTATCAGGCAGACCGTGTGAACAAGAGCATGCCCTTTACCTACAGAGAGGGAAATAGCAACCTCGATCTTGCAGTGAATTCTCTGCAGTTCACAAATGATTTCGGCTTTATCTCTGTAGATTTGAAGGCGGCCAACACGTACTCAAGAAATCGTCTTCCGCTCACCCCTCTGTATGCATTCTTCCAAAACAATGTAACGAGTGGATTTTCGAGCGCCGATTCAAACAAAGCTCCCGAAAACCTGGTGCATTACGTGAACTACGGCCCAGATTCCACAACGTTAATGGGCTCGATGAATATGCTGAGCTCCGACTACCACGAAAATGACCAGGTATACAAAGGTGATTTCAAGGTGCCGTTCGCTCTTACCTCTTCATTCTCCGGCTACTTTAAATTTGGCGGAGAATACAGACACGATCTTCACACCAACGATCAAAGCACACCATACATTCAGATCAGCGGCAGCAATGACATCAACACCATCGTGAGGACCACTCTCTTGGGCCTGTACCCCAATTTGAGATTTAGCTCGCTCACGCGACAACTAGAAGCGTCAAACTTCACTTCGACTGATCCAAAACTCACGAGTTCTTTCTTAGGCAACAAATTTGGAAGTGTATATTGGGCTGCTGATCCGGCTATTCTGAATTCCATTATCAGCTATATTCGTGCCAACAGCGCAGCGTTTTATCTTCCCAGCGACCCTACCGGAGGAGGATGGTACGATGGTCCGTTCCAGGAGCTTCCTAACGATTACCGATATGTCGAAAATTATTATGCGACGTACTTGATGTCAGAGCTGGATTTTGGTCCGGATCTGATGGTGGTCGGCGGAGCTCGCTATGAAAAGACCAGGGGCTCCTACTATGCGATCAACATGATGGACGAACGTAATCCTATATCGCAGAGGAACTTCCCAGTAACGGTTACCCCGGAGAATC
>CAZOIM010000179.1:0-8237 GCA_964579855.1 uncultured Ignavibacteriaceae bacterium
CGCTTACCGACTGAGGACTTCGTGAAGGTCGGTTCACTTGATCCCGTTGCCATTTACTTTTGCCGGTGCGACCGCCCCGGCAATTTCCGCACCAATGAGAACGGGTTCTTCGATCATTTCGGGTTCGCCAATTTCAACCCTACTTTGCCTCGTGAGCAAGCGCTTCGTGAACGCTGGAATACGTATTTTCCATTCATCAACCTTTGTATAGACCACAGGAACAAGTACGAGGGTCAGAAGCAGAGAACTGATGAGTCCCCCGATGATTGCCCACGCGAGTCCGGTCTTCCACTCCGATCCGGCCTCCGTGCTGATTGCGATGGGCAGCATTCCGAAAACCATTGCCACCGTCGTCATCAAAATTGGCCGGAGGCGTGTTTCTCCCGCTTCAACAAGAGCATCGTATGTCGAGAGTCCCTTTTCCGCTTTCATCTGATTTGTCCTGTCGACGAGCAGAATTTCGTTCTTGCCGACAAGACCCACGAGCATAATGATGCCCAAAATAGAGAAGATGCTCAATGCTTTCATTGTCAATGCAAGGGCCAATGGAAAGGTAGGTTGGGGGAAGTTCTATTTGTGCAGGCTCATCAGAATCACGATACCGCATAGAAGGACGAACGATCCCGCAATAATATTGACCACTTTCAGTCCCCAGATCTTGAATTTATCTTTATAGAAGTGAACAGTTGTAGTAATGAAGAGGAACCACAGGGCCGATCCCAGGAACACACCCGCCACGAGGAACCCTGCGGTCAACGTATCGGTGACGACGCTGCCGGCACCAATACCCGCAAACACAACGGCGAATGCAAATAACGTCATGGGATTGGTAAAGGTGAGAAGAAACATCGTGACGAACGCACTGGCGTGGCCATTCAGTCCATTCTTGGGGGCTGTTTCCACAGGATGAACGAGCAAGGTCCGCAGGCCAAGAATGAGGAGAAGAATGCCGCCTATCAGGCGGATTGAGTATTCGTGCTGGACAATGAAGTTCGAAATGAGCGTGATCCCGAATGCGGCTACAATTGCGTAAACGGAGTCGGCCGTTGCAGCACCAAGACCCGACACGAATCCACGGAGATGTCCGTGGGCCAGCGTTCGTCGAATGCACATCATTCCCACGGGACCTATGGGTGCCGCGAGTGAAAAACCTATAATTGCGCCTTTGAAGAGAACTGTAGCAAGCATTCAGATTTTTGGACCGGTTGCTCTAATTGTAAGATTGAAGGAATTGAACGTACTCTAGATTGACAAAACGTAGGCAGCGTAACTCTGTCGCTATATTAAAAAAAGTTAATGACGTATACAAGCGAAATATCCGTCGATCGGGGAGCGTAAAGAACCGGCTGGAAGAAATCATCCGCGTTCACTGAATCTGAAGCGCATCCTTCCAATTCCACCACAAGAGAAGTTTCGGATTGTGTTTCTTGTGAGATGCGAAATATACTGCACAACGAAATACATACAGCAAACACCGGTCAACCGGTTGTCCTTTCTGTTTGCAATGCTTTGCATAAAGTTTTTCCGGGTCTTTGCCCCGAAGTTCGGATACCGATCGCAATCCCAATTCCCATAGATCCATAGCAATGCTTTTGCCTACGCCCGGGATCTTCTCAAATTCGGAGAGGATTTGTTTCTTTTGAATGAGGTTCATTGTTGCTGTCCCGCTTATGGATTCAACATTTTTATTTCGTTGTACCTGTAACAATCCGTTGCATGGTCGTTTACCATTCCGGTGGCCTGCATGAATGCGTAGCAGATGGTTGCGCCGACGAAATTAAATCCGCGCTGCTTGAGATCCTTGCTCATTGCGATGGATTCGTTTGTCATCGCCGGAATATGTTTTAAGCTCTTCCGCACGTTTTGCAATGGAACGTCATTCACGAATCGCCAAATATACTTGTCGAACGTACCATACTCTTTCTTGATCCTCAGGAAAGCCTTCGCATTTTCCACCGATGCTTCGACTTTGAGTTTGTTGCGGATGATCCCGGGGTTGGAAAGCAAACTTCTGATTTTCCGATTGTTATAGACGGCGATCTTCTTTGGATCGAATCTGTCAAAAGCCTTCCGGTAATTCTCACGTTTCCGGAGAACCGTTATCCAGCTGAGTCCTGCTTGTGCCCCCTCCAGGATCAGCATTTCGAAGAGCTTCCGATCGTTATGCAGCGGAACACCCCATTCCGTGTCGTGGTATTCTGTGTAAAGTGGATCTGAACCCGCCCAGCTGCAACGTGTCTTCATCGCGAAAAATACTTTTCAAGGTGAAACTTCGAATCCCAATACGATCGTTTCCACCCGGGATGGACTTTGTCGAGCAAGAGCGCTTCGCCCGCCCCAAAGGCATAGAACGCAACGCGGCGGGAACTACCGAGGGAAGGCTTTGCCAGTTCATCGATAATCCTTGAGTGTATCGAATCGGCAATCTGCCGATAAGGTCTGTAGTCGTTCAAGGAATGGAATGCTGCGCCTGGTGTGTAATCGGCAGAGGCAAGATCAGCGACGCGGTATTCCGTGTACCGCGCCACACCTTCCTGCCAGCACTGAAACGAGAAGTATTGGAAATCATCGGGAGAAAGAAGGAATTTGAACCTCTCGAGCGTGCTAAAAAAGAACTTCAAATACCTTGGTTGATCATGAGGTTGACACGTAAGGGCATCAACGAGAGCCCGTGACATTGCTGCGTACGCGTTCACCACTTCTGTGGAATCATACGGGAAGGCATAATTGAGCATCCACATTCCTGTTTGGTCGCCCTTTGAAAGACCCAGGGCCTGCGTGGCAGCAAAGTATCCCGGCTGCGACTGTTGATACTGATGGAAATGCTCGTGGAGGATGGTGACAACCCACGCCGTTGACGATGACACATTGGTATTTGCGGACTGTCCCACGACAATCGTCGGAATATCGTTGATCGCGGGAAATGTCGCCAGGAGATTCACGGGAAAAAGACGTTTCCGGAATAGCACCAGTTTGCGGAACTCTGCATCGAACCCGAGCGTGTCGAAATTGTTCGTCGCGTGGGGATGTCCGACCAGATAGTCATATTCATTGGTAATCAACATTAACCCAAATGGCGCCTTGCTCCATTTCGGCCAGATCCGATCCTCCACCGAATCGGCCAATCTGAATGCTTCCGCTATTCGGATTCTGTCATCCTTCGGAAGCTCAGCCTTTGGTTTAAGGATCTGGTAGTGCAGGACGACGATCGATGTCAACGCCGTTATGGCGACAACCGTGGTTCTCGATTTCATAGAGAAAGCTTAATTGAATCCATCATAACGCAACAGACCAATGAGCTGTTTGTTATTGGCAAACCTGGTGAACACTTCTGCTTTGGCGGCCCCAATCACCACATCACCTTGAAATGTGTCTCCATTCTTATTCAGTGAAGTCCACTGACCGTTGCAGACGATTGCCACGGCATCAGCGCCGGGTACGAGGATTTTAAATGCATGGGGTTTTCCCGCCGCAAGGCGTCCCTCCACCGGTGAGTAGAGACGTGCATTCAAAGAACGATACTGTTCATAGGCAACAGGAAAGCACGCATTTCGATCGTTCACGGAGATATTGTCGAACACATAGGAAAGGACGGAGCTGTAATTGCCTGTTTCTGATTTGCCCTTTGCATACAGCATCAGCCTGTACTTGCCGGGCTGAGGAAAAATCGCTCTGACGACGTGATTGCCGTTCTCACTCTGAACAAACGTGTAGCCATCCGCCAATTTTGTTCCATTCCGATCGAGAGAAGCAATAACGTCGACATCAGACGCGGAGGATACTTCTACGCTGGTGTTCCCGTCCACCTGTAAATCACGCATGGGGTAACTTTTCAACTTCATTCTGTAATCGTCGAATCCCTGGAAGAGCACCGGAAAGGAGGCGGGCGTTGAGATCGCCTGGGCGACATTGACCTGATAGTCGAGCGCTTTGTCAAATTGGCGGTCTGCGCTCCCTCGACGCTTGACGAACAGTCGAAGAATGTATTCACCGTTCTGCGGAAACAGAGCAGTAAGCGTCGCCTCTTCTTTTGTCCGGTAAACATAGGTGAGCGTTGGATCCAATATTTGACCGTTCTGCAAGAGCTGGACGAGCAGTGAAACGTCTTCAGGGACGTCAAGAAGCACATCAAGGCGTTGATTTGCCCGAATGATTCCCTCGCGATGGCTTACCAACTTCAATCCGTAGAGAAAGAAGAGAGGGCCCACATTCACGAGGTTCTCGTATGTCTGTTTGGAAACTTGAGACGAAAGGAATTGCTTTTCCGGGTCATCCGGAAAGTGATCGTAGATGAACTGGTCCGGAGGAGGGAGAAAGTAGTACTCGTTGAATCGTTGGACAAAATCTTTGTTTGCATCGATGTACCCGGCGCCCCACGTGCAATCGACAAGCTGCCATGAGCCGAAGATCTTCACCGCGTTCCACGCGTGGTTCGAAGGTCCGTCAATCCGGGAGCCGACAACGTAACCGTATCCTTTCGAGTTTCCGACAATCCTTTCGGCTTCCAGTCCCATCGACTGGGCGATCGCCTGAAAAAGCTGGGCGTACCCATCGCAGACACCTTTCATTGTTCGCAAAACATTGCTTGCACTCATGTCGCCGAGATTGCCGCTGAAGAATGCACGCGTGTCATAGGTGATATTCTTCGTGATCCATCGGTAAATTGCTCGAGCCTTCTCTCGATCATTCCTTGCTCCCCGCGCAAGAACGGTTGCAAGATGATCCACCGAAGACGCCTCCGATTTGGGAACACTCAGCGCAAACGCATCAATTGCGGCAAACTCGTTCGACGATTGCGCGGCGCACTGATTGGAAACGCAGAACGAAATAAGAAAAAGAAGCCGCCCAATGGCTCGTGCAGTCTGGTTCAAGGTTGAAATGGTCCGGTTGTGGCTGGTAGTTTAGAAAATTGTTGAAGAACTTCGATGATTGACACCGAGAATTTCGGATTTTCCGTTGAAGAATACAAGACGAAAGATGTTCCGTAAGTGATGAGATGACTTCAGTGTTTCAGTTCTGTTCCCGGCAAATGGAAGGTTATATTGCAAGTGGTTGACATCTCAACTATCTTGGTGTCGTTCAATCGCACAACCAGCGCATTTCATCAACTCTTGCACAGGGGAACAAAACACCCCGCATCAAGGTTCTAGTGCGTGAACGTGTCGCGACTTAGGACACCTAATCTCACTGGAGAAAGTGAAAGGAGCTAGTATGAAAATCGGAATTCTTGGCACAGGGATGGTCGGCAGCGCTATCGGCACGAAATTGGTAAGCCTCGGGCACGACGTGAAGATGGGTTCAAGGACAAACAACAATGCGAAGGGGGCGGAATGGGTGAAAGCGAATGGCTCCAAAGCGTCACAGGGAACGTTTGCGGATACCGCAGCTTTCGGCGAGATGCTGTTCAATTGTACGCACGGCATGGCATCCCTGGACGCTCTCAAACAAGCGGGGGCCCAAAACCTCAAGGGAAAGATCCTTGTCGATGTCGCGAACTCTCTTGATTTTTCGAAAGGCATGCCGCCATCGCTTGCCGTTTGCAACACGGATTCCCTTGGCGAACAGATTCAACGCGCCTTCCCTGACGCCAAAGTGGTAAAAGCATTGAACACCGTTAACTGCAGCCTGATGGTCAATCCCTCGGCGGTCAAAGGAGATCACGACCTGTTCATTTGTGGGAACGATGCTCAAGCGAAAACGAAGGTTGTCGACATTCTGAAGAACTGGTTCGGTTGGAAGTCGGTTATCGACCTCGGCGATATCACAGGTGCACGCGCCACAGAAATGCTTCTCCCCATCTGGGTCCGATTGATGGGACTCTATCAATCGCCAAATTTCAATTTCAAAATTGTGAAGTAGCAATTGTGGGTTTGGCATCACGTACGTTCATCATCAATCCTGGAGTGAACCATGCCGACAAAACTTGATGAGTTTCGGTCTTACCGAACGAAAATGAACGACCGGATCGGTCACATCGATCACCTCGGAATCAAACGCTTTTTCAACCTCGACACGTCTGCCTACAAAGACGGCGCCCTCGACGGTAAGACAAAGGAACTTCTCGGATTGGTCGCATCGGCGGTTCTTCGTTGCAACGACTGCATTGATTACCATCTTATCCAATGTGTCGACGCAGGATTCAAAGACGACGAGTTGATCGATGCTTTGAATGTCTCATTGATCGTAGGTGGCAGCATCGTCATTCCTCATTTGCGCCATGCGGTCGAAACCATTGACACGCTTCGGGCTGAGAGGAAAAAGAAGTAAAGGATCGCCCTGCCGGTATATGCGAATTCCGATAAGCCAGATCGGCTTCCGCGTGTAGTTCATTCCTGTTTTCCAGAATCAAGACGACGTGGAACACCCTCCTATGGTGTTGCGTCTAACGACAGTGCCTTTTTGTGCTCTTTCCAGCCGGGTAAGGCTCCGGGTTCTTGCTGTTTTTCTTGACAAAAGAAAATTTCTTTGATAGATTTGTTCCGCTTTTAGTTCGAACCGGCGAGCACGGAAGCATGATACGGCGCTCGCTTTTTTGTGACCAACGAAACACAATAAGAATTTTTCTATGGCAATCGCAGTCCGAAACCTTACGAAACTCTACGGCAACGAAAAAGCTGTGGACAACATTTCCTTCGACGTCAAGTCGGGTGAAATTCTGGGATTCCTTGGGCCCAACGGAGCCGGAAAAACAACGACGATGAAAATCGTGACCTGTTACCTCCGACCCAATGCAGGCACGGTGGATGTCGAAGGCTTTTCCATTGCCGACCATTCGTTTGAAGTGCGAAGCAAGATCGGCTACCTTCCCGAGCTGAATCCCCTCTACCTCGACATGAATGTCCTCGAGTATCTTGAATACTCCGCCCAGCTCTTTGGCTTCAAGGATGCCCTGCTGCGCGAACGGATGCGGGAAATGGTGGATGTGTGTGGATTGGGCAACGTGCGTCACAAAGATATCGGCGAACTTTCCAAAGGATACCGACAGCGGGTCGGCCTCGCGCAAGCAATGATCCATGACCCTCAGGTGCTGATCCTCGATGAACCGACATCGGGTCTGGATCCCAACCAGATCGTCGAGATCCGGAATCTCATCAAAAAACTCGGACGTGCCAAGACCGTCATCCTTTCCACGCACATTCTCTCGGAAGTCCAGGCGACGTGCGACCGCGTCATCATAATCAACAAGGGGCACATCGTCGCGGATGGAACGCCCGACCAATTGCAGCAGGACTTCCACGGTGCAGAGATGGTTTCGTTGGAGCTCAAGGCAAACGTTGCTAACGCAATGACGGATATTTTCCCCAAGTTGAAGGCAATGTCGCACGTCGATTCAGTGGAGTACGGAGGCCAGGACCACGAGACACACAGGTTCACAGTCCACGCAGCAAAGGGAAATGACGTCCGGGAGCAACTATTTCAGAAAGCAGTGCAGGAACATTGGATATTGCTCGAAATGAGCCGTAAGACGACGAGCCTTGAAGAAGTATTCCATGAGTTGACCATGGGTGAAGCGGGAAAGAAATATAGTGTTTGTCACAATAACGTCCTAACCGTTTGAAAAAAGAAATTCCAATCGCTTATCACTAAACTGTACGTCACTAAATCGAAGATTCCTCAATGGACCTATCAGCCGTTCTCGACTTCAAAGCAATTCTCGGTAATTTCAAGCATACCGGAACGATATTCCGCAAAGAGTTGAGGTCATACTTCAATTCCGCTGTGGCGTATGTCGTCATCGTGGTATTCCTCGCCATCATCGGCTGGTTCTATACGAGCAACCTCTTCCTTTCCAATGTGGCATCGCTCAGGCTGATGTTCGACCTCGTACCGGCAGTGTTTCTCTTTGTCGTCCCGGCCATTACCATGCGCCTGATCGCAGAGGAAAAGAAGACTGGTACCATCGAGCTTCTTTCGACGAAACCACTGCACGATGCTGAAATCGTCGTTGGCAAGTTCCTTGCGGCGTGGGCTCTCATCGGTATCGCACTGCTTCCCACATTCCTGTATTACATCACCATTGCATCGATCGGCACGGTTGATAACGGTCCAATCATCGGCGGTTATGTCGGGCTGATGCTCATGGCCGGCGTGTACGTGTCGGTCGGTCTGCTCGCCTCGAGCCTCACGGACAATCAGATCGTTGCCTTCATCGTCGGTTTCCTGTTTGTTTTTATCCTTTTCATGCTCGACAAGATCCTCATCTATATCCCGGAATTTATGGCGAGCGTGGTCGAATA
>CAZOIM010000180.1:0-8228 GCA_964579855.1 uncultured Ignavibacteriaceae bacterium
AGGTGCGCGAGGTGTTGGATGCCCGCGAGAGACCTGAAGCGCTGTATTCCGGCCAGTAAGGATTTGCGTCAACGAACACGAGCGGTTTCCGCCATCAGAGAGGTGTCTCAAGGATGAACGCAACTACAGTCACAATAGAGAATGTCATGAACCCGGTATCACACAGCGGCCTCAACTGGTGGATCAAGGCGTTCCCGCGCATTGCAGGCGCTGCGACCATTGTCACAGGATTCGCAGTCGTGGCTGGCTGGATGTTTAATATTCCACTGCTGACGACCGTCGAATCCGGAATGATTTCGATGAAGGCGAACACCGCTCTCACATTCGTCCTTGCAGGCATGTCGTTGTTGCTGTATTCGAATTCCGAAGCTGGTCTCAGGAGAAAGACGGCGATCTTCCTGGCTATGCTTGTCGGGATAGTTGGAATAGTCAACATCGCTGAATATGCATTCGCCTGGGATGCGGGGATCGATCAATTGGTCTTCAGAGAGACGACCATTTCTCCAGGAACTCTTGCTCCCGGTCGAATGATTCCCATTACGGCAGTCAGTCTCTGCTTGTTTGCGCTGGCGCTCATTGCGGTCCGGAACAAAACACGGATGGGTAGTGGATTGGCACAAACTTCTGCTCTCACAGTCGGATTGTTGGGGTTGCTTGCTCTCCTCGCCTATATTTATGGAATCCCCGAATTCTCGGGATTTGCCGTTTACGCACGCATGTCGCTCCAGGCTTCGATCTTGTTTATTGTCTTAAGCGTTGGAGTACTTTGTATGCTTCCTGATGTCGGCATGGTATCATTGATGAGAGAAGAGGGTGCTGCTGGTTATTTGGCTCGCCGCGTGATACCTGCTGCCATTGGGATACCGGTGGCGTTTGGGTGGGTTGTCTTTCACGGTGAGACAAGGGGTTTGTACGGGACTCAGTTTGGTGATGTCATTACTGCGACCGCATACACAGCCGTCTCGTTGATTCTGGTTTGGATAATCGGTCGATCATTGCGCGGGATGGACACCAAACGTCGAAGCCTGGAACAGACACTTCTCCAGAGCGAATCATCCCTGCAAGGTATTTTGCAGTCCACAGCCGACGGTATTCTCGTTGTGAGCAAAGACCAGAAGATTCTTTTTGTCAATGATCGTTTTGCACAGATGTGGAACATTCCACCGGCGATCATTGAAACCAAAGATGACTCCGCCTTTCTTCGCTCTTTCCTTGATCAGCTTGTTGACCCGAAAGGCTTTCGCCGGAGAATCGAGGAGATGTACACATCGAACGAAGAAAGTTTCGACACGCTTCAGTTCAACGATGGTAGGATATTCGAAGGACTATCGCGTCCTCTTATGCAAGACACGAATATGCGAGGCAGGGTCTGGTCGTTTCGCGATATCACCAAGCGAAAGCAGGCAGAGGAGGCATTGTCTGAGGAACGCAGTTTGTTTAAAGGACTTATGGACAACTTGCCTGATCACGTCTATTTCAAGGATAGAAACAGCCGATTCTTGAGAATCAGCAAGTCTCTTGCCGATGAATTTGGTCTGGTCGATCCTTTAGACGCCGTGGGCAAAACGGATTTTGATTTCTTTTCAGAGGAGCACGCACGTCCAACATTCGATGCCGAGCAAAAAATCTTGACGTCCGGAACAGCAATAGTGGGTTTGGAGGAAAAAGAAACCTGGCCAGACGGTCGGGAAACGTGGGTATCGACAACAAAACAATCCCTTCGAAATGCACAAGGCCAGATCATCGGCACATTTGGCATTTCCAGAGACATCACAGAACAAAAGCAGGCCGAATTGATGAAACACGTTCTCTACGATATCGCGCAGGCCGCTGCTGCCACAGAGAACATGAATGATTTCTTTGGTTCGATCCAGAGCAGTCTCGGCAAACTCATCAATACAAAGAACTTTTACATAGCGCTCTACGATAGCCAGTCTGAATCGGTTTCCTTTCCCTATTTCATCGACGAACACGACACGGCCCCCAATCCCCGGAGGCTCGGGAAAGGCATCAACGATTATGTTATTCGAAGCGGAAAACGGTTGTTCGCAGACGCTCATATCTGCCAGGAGCTTGAACAGCAGGGCTTTATTGAAAACATCGGAACGCCCAGCGCACTCTGGCTTGGGGCGCCTTTGAAACTCGGCGAAACAACAATCGGAGCGATTGTCGTTCAGAGCTACGACGATCCCCAATGTTATCGGAAGACGGACATCGATATCCTGGAGTTTGTCTCCAATCAGATTTCGCAAACGATCGACCGGAAACAGGCGCAGGAAAAAATTCGCGCCCAAATGTCCATCATCGAGGAATCCATGAACCTCCTTGCAGAGACGCGCGATCAGGCGCTGGAGGCAAGCAAAACCAAGAGCTCCTTCCTGGCAAACATGAGTCACGAACTCCGAACACCGTTGAACGCCATAATCGGCTATAGCGAGATTCTCCTTGAAGAAATGGGCGATGTTGGCGAACGCGCTTATGCGAACGACATTGAAAAAATACGGACGGCCGGAAACAACCTCCTCGGTCTCATTAATGATATTCTGGATCTTTCCAAGATCGAAGCTGGTCGGATGGAGCTCTTTATCGAGGAATTCGACCTCCAGCTTCTTCTCAAAGAGATTAATGCCACGATACAACCACTCGTCAACAAGAGATCGAACACGCTCACTGTCAAAGAACCCCCGACGTCGATACTCCTCCGTCTCGATCACACAAAAGTACGTCAGATCCTGTTCAACCTGTTGAGCAATTCTTCCAAGTTCACTCAGGGAGGTGAGATCACCCTGTCGGTAAGGACGGAGAGTTCACGATCGCAAACGGACCGCGATACGGTGATCTTCTCTGTCAAGGACACAGGCATCGGGATGACGGCGGAACAGATGACAAAGCTCTTCAAAGATTTTTCCCAGGCAGACAGCTCGACAACACGAAAATATGGAGGCACGGGACTGGGTCTCGCGATCACGAAAAAGTTCTGCGAATTGATGAATGGTTCGATCGAGGTTCACAGCATCCCTGGTGAGGGAACAACGTTTACGGTGACGTTGCCGATCACTATTGAAGAAACCGGCAAAACGCTTCCCGTTCCGAAAAATGTGAACGATGCCCTGGCGGCCATCGTCCACCCCGCCGGACCGTCCGTGCTCGTCATTGATGATGATGTCAATGTCCGGGAACTCCTGACTCGGCTGCTGATCAAAGAGGGATATTCCCCTGTAAGTGCCGGGAACGGAATCGAAGGTCTGGAGATTGCCCGGAAACTTCTGCCGAAGGTGGTTATCCTCGATGTCATGATGCCGCAAAAAGACGGTTGGGCTGTGCTTCGTGAAATGAAGGACGACCCCACATTGAAGTCCATTCCGGTGATTATGCACACCGTCATCGATAACCGCAATTTGGGATTCGCGATCGGTGCACAAGACTATCTTATCAAGCCAGTCGACCACGACACATTGATCAGGACAATCAAACGGTACGAACAGCCAGCTCGCGCGTTGCACATCCTCGTCGTGGACGATGAACAAGACCAGCGTGAAATTCTTTCCCGCATCTTGCTGAAAGAAGGTTGGGAAGTCAGAATCGCTGATGGAGGACGCTCGGCCCTGGCACTTCTGGAGCAGTCACTGCCGGACGTCATTACGCTTGACCTTCTGATGCCAACCATGGATGGATTTGAATTCTTGAAGATTGTGAAAGAGAACGAGCGATGGGCGCACATTCCCATCCTCATCCTTACCTCTATGGATCTCAACAAAACTGAGTACGAAACATTAACGAAATCGGCAGCGACCATACTGCGAAAGAGGGAGTTCGATCCCCAGCAATTGCTGAATATCTTGCGGCGCTATGCACAATCCACGATTCATGAAACCGTAACACCCGAGGAAGTACACCCATGACCACGATTCTGCTCGTTGAAGACAATGACGTGAACAGAGAAATGCTGCGGAGGCGTCTCCAACGCCGCGGCTACGAAGTGAAGGAAGCGGTGGATGGCCAGGAAGCATTGAATGCAGCCGAGACAGAACACCCGTCGATCATCCTTATGGACATGAGCTTGCCTGTTATGGACGGTTGGGAGGCGACCACGCGATTGAAGAACGATCCGGCAACCCACGATATTCCCGTCATCGGTCTGACGGCACACGCCATGGTCGAAGACAGGCAAAAAGCTCTCAATGCCGGCTGTGATGAATATGCGACCAAACCGGTTGAGTTTGAAAAGCTTCTTGCAACGATAGAACGACTCACCGCCGTACGGCAGTCGTGATCGAACTGCCGGATCGTCGGATTAATGGTGTACCACTAGAAGAAGGAAATTGGCATTCATGAAACAGCCGTATACAGTCCTCGTCATCGATGATTCAACGTACGTTCGCATGGCAGCCACAAAGATGTTGAAAGAAATGGAATTCGGAAAAATCGACAGTGCCGAGAATGGAAAGACTGGTTTGGACAAATTCAGGTCCATGCATCCGCACATTGTCCTGCTGGACGGCATTATGCCGGAGGTAGACGGACTTACGGTCCTCAAGGAAATAAAGAAAGAGCGGCCGGAGACGAAAGTTATTGTTTCCTCTTCGATATCATCACGGGAAACAATCTTGGAATTCAAGGCGTCCGGGGCCGACTACTTTCTGCTCAAACCATACGAAAAGAAACAATTCAACGATGCGATGAAGAAAGCAATTGCTATGATGGAGGTGGCCTAAATGGAAAAGACCCTGCAATGTTCCCGATGCGCTACTAAAAACGATTCGATTCGTAAATACTGCCACGCCTGCGGCGCTCCTCTGGGTCCGATCTGCAGCCGGTGTGGCACAGTGGGCCGATTCGAAGATGAATTCTGCGGTAACTGCGGCATGCCAATCAGTACTGCGCTGAAACAACCAACGGCCGTTCCTTCCATGGGCAGTTTTGCCGAACCGGTGGACACCAGACAGTATACGAAAGAGGAAATCAACGATCTCCTCATCCTGCGCAATGCGATGAAGTTGGACGAACACGGAACGGAAATACTACGACAAAACGATATCGACAAGCTCTTTGAACAACCATGACAACGAAAGAAAATGAGCAGTTACTCGATGGCCTGGTGAAACTCAATATGATAAACGCAGGCGTACTAAAATCAAAACGGTCGATCCTCGATGATTCCATTGCACTGAACGGCATGGCGAAGAGCCTGACAAGTGTTTTCGGTCTCTCCGAGACGGATGTAGTAAAAAGCATTTGTACCGTCTTTAATCTTCCGAGCATCACCATCGCGGGTGAAATGGAGACAGCTCCGGCGAACATTTTGAGCGAAGACGAAGTGTATCAGTATCGTGTGCTTCCTGTGTTTCAAATCGGGTTAGAGCTCACCGTTGCCTTTGTCGACCCTCCATCGGAGACTCTTCGGTTCCTTCTCCAAAAAATTTCCGGTTTTCGTGTACTCCCGGTCATCACAACAATTTCAGATTTTGCAGCGGCATCCAAACGATACAACGGTGCCTTGGATAAACTTCAGGCTCTTGGTTCGGTCATCGATTTGGCAAAATTCGACATTCGGAAGAGCACGGGGAAAAATAACGTTTCCGACAACATCGATGATCATCACGTTACCGTTGCACAGTTGGTGGAGGAGTTGTTGTTGCGTGCCGCCAAATCGGGTGCCAGCGACATCCACGTCGAACCGGGCGAAAATGAACTGATGATCAGATTCCGGATTGACGGCGAGTTGCAGCGTATCGTTTCATTGCCAATGTCGTATCATTCAGGCATTGTCGCCGTCTTGAAGGAGAGGGCGGGGATCGATATGTTCGAGCGCATGATACCACAGGACGGAAGAATGACCCTGAAATTTGCCAACAGGGTTCTTGACGTGAGGGTAAGCACGCTCCCCCTGCTCTACGGTGAAAAAATCGTCCTGAGACTTCTTAGCAAATCCGCCATGATGGCAAACCTTGAGAACATCGGCTTCTCGAAAGTCAACCTGAAATTGTTTCGAGCGTTGCTCGCACTCCCCAACGGTATCGTCCTGGTGACGGGTCCAACCGGGAGCGGGAAAACGACATCGCTGTATGCGGGGCTGAACGAGATCAAAGGGATCGCACTCAATATCACGACGGTGGAAAATCCCGTTGAATACAAACTCGAGCTTGTCAATCAGGTCCAGGTGGAATCGGAACGGGGCGTTACCTTTGCAACGGCGTTGCGATCGATCCTCCGTCAGGATCCGGATGTCGTGCTTGTCGGTGAAATACGGGACGCCGAGACGGGCACGGTTGCAACGGAAGCGGCGTTAACCGGCCATTTAGTGTTGAGTACGTTGCATACCAATGATGCGATCGGGGCAATCCCGCGAATGATCAATCTCGGGATCGAATCGTTCTGGGTGAGCTCTTCCGTCATCGGTATCGTTGCGCAACGATTGGTTCGCAAAATATGCACACGGTGCAAAGAAGAGTTTGAACCGGACCAGCAGACGCTGGAGAGTGCGGGTCTCCTCAACCTGCCCAAGGGAACGACGCTGTTCAGGGGTCGGGGATGCGCGTATTGCAGCGGCATAGGATTCAAGGGTCGTATTGCCATCCACGAAGTTCTGGTGATCACAGAAGAAATGCGCGATGCCATTGTGGGTGAAGTTACGACGAGCAAGATCCGATCGCTGGCAATCGCCAATAATTTCCGAGACATGTATTTCGACGGGGTACAAAAAGCCCTTGCCGGCGTAACGTCCCTCGACGAAGTTCAACGTATAACCAAAAAAATGTAGCGTTATGTTCAGCGATACTGCGTGGTGGACGCGAGTGTTCACGGGACGTGTGATGCGTTGTCACGATATCCGAATGAGTCACAGAAAGCACCGATAGACATTGAAGGAAGGCACATGGAAACAAAAACGATCCTGATCGTTGACGATGAGCAAGACAATCTTGCGATGTTTTCAACGATACTGTCCAAACAACACTATTCCGTTATGAAGGCGACGGACGGCGAAGCGTGTCTGAAGATCGCACAGGAAACAACGCCCGATCTTATTTTGCTCGACGTGAACATGCCGAAGATGGATGGTTTTGAGACCATCAAACAGTTGCGCTCAATTAAAAAACTCACGTATACCCCGATTGTATTTCTGACCGGGTTCGGCAAGTCACCAAAGTCAATCGACAAAGGGTTTTTGCTGGGGGGTGACGAGTACTGGACCAAACCGATTGCCCCGGAAGAACTCATCGTGCGGGTCCGTGCCGTGCTCCGGACTGCCGACGCGGAAAAGAAACTGCGCAAGCTCCAGCAGGCATTCTATTCCATGGTCGTACACGATCTTCGCAATCCCATCGGTGCGATTCTTGGGTATTCCGAAATCCTGTTGGCTCAACAAGGGTCGCTCGACGAAGAGCAGCAGAGCTTTGTGACAGAAATGCATACGGCGGGCACAGCGCTCCTGAGAATCATCAAGGACTTCCTGGAACTCTCGCAGTTTGAGTCGGGTGAATACATCATCCATCGGAAGCATGTTCCGTTCAGTAAACTGGTGCAGGTGGTCGTCGCCGCACAGGAGCTCAAGCGGAATCAAAAACACATTACGATAGACGTCGAGATTGATGAATCGCTCGAGCTCAACGTCGATGAAGAATATTTCCGTGAGGTCCTCGACAATCTGGTTGACAATGCACTGCGCTTCACTCCTGCCAACGGAGCGATTCAGATTAGCGCAAAACGTGGTCAGGGCGGGGATTCGAGTGCTCAAGGATTCGTTTCATTGAAAATCACAGACACAGGATGCGGAATTTCGTCTGAAGCAATAGCGTCGCTTTTCGACAAGAACAGAATTACAAACCTAAAACTGAGAAAAGCAGGGAGTCGAACAGGACTGGGGCTGGTCATATGCAGAGAAATTGTCGAGGCGCATGATGGAACGATCTCGATTGAATCGACGATCGGAAAAGGAACGACGGTAACGATTGTTCTGCCGGGGTGATGTGCAGGGGGATTCCTCGAACGTGAAAGGGTATATTCATGAAATACATAGCGGCTTCATTCCTGGCACTCAAAAAAATGTCGACGCTCTACCCGGCAGTTCTTTCAGGGTATATTATTTATGCCTATTTATTTGTGGCTATTATCCGCCTTTTTTTGAAAGTGAAATATGGCGGGGCGACATTATCGGATGCGTACGACATCTTTAGCGCGCTTCCGTCTATGTGGCTTCTCGCGGCAGCGTTGGTCAAAGTCATTGATGT
>CAZOIM010000181.1:0-8135 GCA_964579855.1 uncultured Ignavibacteriaceae bacterium
CAGTTCGTCAGTCAAGAATCCGCTCTTGTGACGCTGACGAATGCCGTATACATTGCACGGAGGAATCTCGAAGAGTCGCCACGCAGCAATTCGCACCGAAATTTCATTGCTCGCCGAAATTACGTGGACCTGGTATTCGATCGATCGGAGATAGGAGACAAGTTGAACCATCACCGGATGAGGAAATGGAATGGGAATGAACGAATTTTCCAGTTCCTGATAGGGAGTCCTTCTTGAGAGTACGTCGAGCGTAACCTTTTCAATAGTCCTTTCCGAGAGGCCGCTCATCGAAGTTACAGCGAGGCAGTAGGCTTCAGCTTTGTTTGTATTGAGGAGTCTTCGATATTTTTCCCATCCTATGCCGGGAAGATAACCATGCAATTTCAAAGCGGCGAACACAGAGTCGCCGATGTCGCCGATAATAAGCGTATTGTCAAAATCGAATACTGCTATCTTCTTTGCAATTCCTGAATGTACAATCCTGCGTTCCACCTCGAGAACCGAATGATGGAGGTCAGAGGGTAATCCAGGGAAGTTCTCTGCAAGATCTCTACGGACGTACTGCGCGTATTGCACTGACATGGTTGAATTCCGTGGTAAGCGCTGCTGTGGACGCAAACGGTTTGACCGGACGTGGCCTGCGTTCAATCTTCTGTGTGACCGTCGAAGTCTGGTACGGGATCGGTAGATGACACGTCTTCAGTTCGCAGGTTCCAGCCACAAAGGACAGCGAATTATATTTGAGGTTTTGCAAAGGGTCATCACAGACAGCTCCTGCCCCGTTCGCCAGCCGGATCGCGTTTCGTTCATAGATCTCGTTTCGATGGATGTGTCCGTGCAAAACATACTGCACGCCAACTGTGCCGAGCACTTTCAGGAGTCGTCGCCGCTTTTTCATCCTCATGGTTTTCGATTCGATTGTCTTCCAGAGACCATCTTCGACCGAGTCGTCCGTAAGATCGTTGAAATGGTGGTGTACGATGACCACGGGCACGGATGGCCCAAATTCAACTTGCGCATTGAGCGTGCGCAATGCATTTAACTGTTGTTCCTCGATGATACCGTTCGTCCCTAATGGATTGTGCATAAACGACCAGATGGGAATCGAATTAAGCCCCACCAAGGCAAACGGACCAACCTGCTTGATGAAGGGATAAACTTCGTCCTTCAGCAGGTGTTTCGCTCCGACGAACGTTTCCGGGAATGCGTCATAAAAGAGGTCGAGGTTTTTCCGATAATCAACACTCCGAATATGCTGTGGAAAACTTATCACATCGACTGCTCTATGGGGCCCGCCGAAAATATCGTGGTTGCCTGGAACTACCGTAAGCAACCTGCTGTCCAGCAGACCATAGTTGGCAAATACCTCTCTGGCAAGATAGAAATCGTCGGGGTCGGCCGTGCTCACGAGGTCTCCCGAGATGACGATATGGTCACAGCCGGCATCGAGAATAGCCCGCAACAGCATCTTCAGCGATTTGATGTGTTCCCGATAATACCTCCGACTGAGATGCGGATCGGAAATGTGTGCGATCGTAAATGGCGAAGTTTCTGCTTCGGACTGACTCCTGCCACACTTCGAAAAGTGAAGACGCTCGATATCGGGATCACCATTATGCTGCGTGGTGGTATCGATTCCTTGCGTGTTCCTCAATGATCTCAGTGTAGCTTGTGAATAACTTGCCGAGAACGCTGTCCCAGCGATAACTGTTTGCTCGTGCATGGGCTTGTTCGGAAATAGTGTGACGAAACCGTGGATAGTCCAACAGCCATTCGACCTTGTGTGCCAAGTCTTCAGCATTGAGTGGTAAGGCAAGGAGACCCGATTTGCCGTGTTCAAGAAGTTCCTCAGCGCCTCCTGCACGAGAAGCCACGGGGGCAAGACGAGACGCCATGGCTTCCAGTGTGACTAATCCAAAGGTCTCGGTGGTCGATGGAAACACAAAGATATCTGATGAGGCATAACTCTCGGCCAGCGCCAATCCAGACTGATACCCGAGGAAGCGAGCTCCGGGCATCATGGATTCAAATTCGGCGCGTGCGTGGCCGTCGCCAACGATCACCATCACGAAATCGTCCCGGCGCGAACGCAGAAGGTCATGCATTCCGGCCAGCACGCGCAAATCCTTTTCCCAAACGAGTCGACTGACAAAAAGGATGATGGGTTTCTCTCCACCCCCGAATTGTTTTCTCCATTTTTCGGTTCGTCGTTGGGGGTTAAAGAGATTGACATCCACGCCATTCGGCAAGTACTCCAACCTCTCTATGCCATTCTCAATCAGTTCATTCAGAATCGGCCGACTGGGAACAAACGTTCTTGTCATGCTATTGTAGAATGAACGGGACAATTTCCACGCGAGCCGCTCGAATTTTGTGAGATGATAGTACCGGGGATATGTCGGGAAATGGGTGTGGTAGGTCGCGACCACTGGAATATCGAAGTGGTTTCCATATTTCATCGCTCCGAAGCCGAGTGTGCAAGGACTGTTGACGTGAATGATGTCAGGTCGGAATTCCGTCAACTCTTTTTCAAAGCGCTGGTATCCAGGTAATGCAATCCTATAGCTCTTTTGGAGCGGTATTGGGACTGATGGCACTCTGAGTATTGGTACATTCAGATCTGATTCTTGTGGTAGGGTCGAAGTAATCCCCATGACTTGATGCTGTCGCGCAAGCGCCCCTTCAATCATCTTGTACACTACTCGCGATACACCATCTTGACCGACGCGAAGGTTTGCGTTGAAATACGCTATTCTCATGACCGGTTCCTCCAACAATGTTGAAGCTCTCGCTACATTTAACCGATACCAATATGAGAAACAGCGATTACAAGGGTGTTACGGAGGGGTTACGGATCTATTAAGAGTGGAGGGAAAGAAATACGAATCTGATCTCCATTCAAGGATTGCCGTCGACCAAAGCGAGTTGTCGTTTTGCCTCGTCCATTTGGAGTTGTTCGCGAGCATTGGTAGGTGGAATTGCCATCAACTTCTTGAGAGAAAGGACTGCCTGATCCGGATTCTTCATCGCTTTATATGTCCAGTACAATTCGAAATATCCATAGGAATTCGATGGATCCAATGTCACAGATTTACGCAGATACGATTCTGAAGCTTCGAGTGATCCTGAGAAATCTGCGCCAAACACCACATTAGCAATCAGGCGCTCGAACCAGCTGATTTTTGAGGCCTCTCGCTGGAAAATTCCGAGAACAACATACGCCAAGGCAAAGTCCGAGTCGATTTCGATTGCACGTTTTGCTTCTTCTTGGACACTGTGCGCGATGTGGATTTTTTCTTTTGTGCCAACGAAAGGAATCAGGCTTCCCTGACTAAGTGCAAGCCAGAAATGGGACTCCGCCCGGCCGGGGAATCGCGCAACAAGAGTATCAGCGTAGACGAGTGCCTGCCGGTAACACGACTCGGACGAAGTGTCTTTGTGAAGCCGCAGTCTGCCCATGTCGCCATAGATGCTTATCATACGTTTAAGTGTAGCGAAGCTGTCAGGGGCAATGTCGTATGCTTTTTTGTATTCGGTGAGGGCACCTTGATTGTCAAACGAATGGTAGAATTCGTCCCCTTTCACCAGGTGGGAGATGTAGGAATCGCGTTCAGGAGTTCCGACCCCGAACGGTCGGGCGAAGAGGAGGACGAACAAAGCAATCGAAATGGTCATATACGTTTCAAGTGTCGGAGACCTGCACTGGATGACATAGTTAATTTTCGTCAGAAATCTCTGCGAATGCAAGAAATGCCTGAGGAATTTCCTGTTATCGAATTGTTACGAGAGTTGAGCCCTGAAAGCCGACAATGTTCTGTAAGGTCGCGCTCCTCCGCACGTTACCGAATTGTTACTATTCACACCGGTGCATATCAATGTTGATAGAATACCAACCTTCCCCTATATTGCAGGGCCAAATAAATCCGTCTTACCGATCATGCCAAAAAAAATCCTTGTGGTCGACGATGAAAAAGATATCGTCGAGATGCTTAAGTATAATCTGCAAAAGGAAGGGTACAAGGTGATCACAGCCTACAACGGGAAAGACGCACTCGAACGGGCACAGCAGCGTCCCGACCTCATCCTATTGGATATCATGATGCCTGTGATGGACGGTCTGCAAACCCTGAAAGAATTGAAACAGAACAAAGAGACGGAGTCGATTCCGGTACTGTTCCTAACTGCAAAAGGAGCTGAGACTGACGAAATCGTCGGGCTCGAAATCGGAGCGGAAGACTATATCGTCAAGCCAATAAGCATCGGGAAAATTCTCGCACGGATACGCGCGGTCTTCCGTAGGATTGAACACCCCCGGATTTCAAGCCAGGGTCCAGACTTGCTCACGATTGACGAAATCCAAATCAATGTTCCGAATTACTCCGTTACAGTTTCGAGCAAGGACGTCGCCTTTCCAAAAAAAGAATTCGAGACGCTCGTGTATCTCGTGAGGAACAAGGGGCGCGTCATAACGCGGCAATCTCTCCTCGACGCTATCTGGGGTGAGAATGTATACGTTGTTGATCGCACCGTCGATGTCCACATCCGGAAGATTCGGGAGAAACTGGGCAAATATGGAGACTATATTGAAACAGTGAAGGGCGTCGGTTACAGGTTTAAAGAATAAGCCATGAAAAGCATTCGATCGAAAATAACCGCCGCTTACGTCGTTCTTGCGCTTTTGATCGTCGTTGGTGTGAGCGCGATGCTAAGCTGGGAACTTGATTCATACATCAAGGTCCAGTTGGTTCAGGACCTCGACCACCAAATCGATTGGATCCGATTCTCGCTCCAACGTGATTCGTCATTGACACTGGGACAGATCGACAGTCAGATTCGGAGAGTCGCCGGTCTCGAGAACCTTCGCATCACGCTGATCGCGGAAGATGGACGACTTATTGACGATTCCGATGTCCCCCTCGATCAAGTGCCAAACGTAGAGAATCATCTGCACCGGCCTGAGGTTCAGCAAGCACTAACTCAGCCGGTCGGTTCGAACATCCGCCTGAGTGCCACCGTTGGAAGGAACTTTCTCTATGTTGCCAAGAAAATTACATCAGGATCCACGTTTGGAGTCCTCAACAATGTTGCCTTCATTCGCCTCAGCATGCCGTTGGAAGAAGTCCTTGACAGGATTAACAGTCTGCGGGCGATCATCGCATTCGTCGGGTTTATTGTCCTTGTTATCGTCGTCGGATTCAGTTTTGTCGTGTCTCGACGCCTCAGCACACCTATCGCGCGGATTGCGGAATCCGTTGAGCAAATCAGGTCAGGCAACCTAGATGCTCGCATTGAAATCACAACGCACGACGAAATAGGAAAAGTAGCAGGTGCCGTCAACGAGCTTGTCGAAAAGCTTAAAGCGGATATCGCCGAAGTGAAGAAGCTGCAGAAAGTGCGGAGCGAATTCCTTGGGAATGTCTCTCACGAGCTCCGCACGCCAATCTTCGCGATCCAGGGATTCATCGAGACCCTGCTCAACGGTGCTGTCGATGACCCGAAGGTTAATCGATCGTTCCTCGAGAAGACCAAGGCGAATGCCGATCGGTTGAATGCGCTGTTGGAAGATCTCATCAACATTTCGCAGATCGAATCAGGCGAGATGAAAATGAGCTTCCGGTACTTCAACGTGAACGAATTTCTCTCAATCGTCGTGAAGGACTTTCAGGAAATGGGGGATTTGAGGAAGGTTTCTGTTACCGGCACGTTCTCGACTTCGGGCGACGCCGAAGTTCTCGGGGACAGAGATCGTCTTCGGCAGGTCTTGAACAATCTCATCGATAATGCAATAAAGTACAGCGCACCGGGAGGGCGTGTTGTGGTTTCATCTGATGAGGCCGACGGGGGCGTGCGAATCAGCGTTGCCGACACTGGTGTAGGGATCGCTGCGGAGCACCTGACCAGGATCTTCGAGCGCTTCTATCGCGTCGACAAAGATCGATCACGGGAAGTCGGAGGAACAGGTCTGGGGCTTGCTATCGTCAAGCACATCATTGAGGCACACTCAAGTTCCATTGAAGTGAAAAGCGAAGTCGGGAAAGGAAGCACATTCAGTTTCCTTTTGAAAAAGTGATCCTGCCTAATCTCCGTCCTCATCCTGAAACGCCGGTCCTGAATAAATCGAATAATGCGGCGGCGGCATTGGCGTTCCTTTGATGGAACGCCAGATGATTTCATTGAATATTCCGTCTGGCACCGCATCTTCCCTCGTCAAATTGAACCCCTTCATGATATTCTGACCGTAGTCTCCTTCCGTGTTCTTCGTTGTAAGATCGTAGCGGGCCGTATCAGCAATGTAAGGCGCAAGAGACGGTGTCGATGCAAAAGCGCCTACCATCGGCATTGCGGCAGCGTCATATTGACTCATGGGAGGCATGCCAAGGATCAGTTCCATGGTACGCAACATCGAAGCACCCGAATACAGTGTGTGATCGACAAAGCTCCTCTTTGCGTAAGGACTGATAACGAGCGCTACCGAACGGTGCGCATCAACGTGATCCGGACCATTCTGCGCGTCGTCTTCGATGACAAAAACCGCTGATTCACTCCATAGTTTACTGTGAGAAATTCGTTCGACGAAAAGTCCAAGCGCATAGTCATTTTGTGCAACGTACGCTCGCGGAGTGAGTTTTCCTTTTGCCGTTCCGGCCGTATGATCATTCGGAAGATGAAAGATGTTGAAATTTGGTAAATCCCCGTTCTTCTCGAACTCTGTGAACTCTCTGTCCCATTCGTGGAACCTGTCAACATCGGAATATTCCAGATCCCAGCCCCGGTAGTAGGGATCAAAATGTTGTTCGAGGGAGGCTACTCGGGATTTTCCCGGATCTCCCAATTTAGGTGCAGCGTCGATAAACTCACCATAACTCCGGTAGGAAACATCTTGTCGGGAACATAGATCCCAGATGAATCCCGCCTTCGGGTGTCCCGTTGGCTGCTCACCTTCAAAATCATACGTGCCGCCTCTCCCTCCATAAAATCCCGGCCAGACTTTCTCAATGTAGTCGGTTGCGTATGCCGCAGTTGACCAATTATGGCCATCGGCACTTACTTCGGAATTAACGAAGAAATTATCGAAGAGCACGAATTCGCGGGCAAGTTTGTGCGCGTTCGGCGTTATTGCTTCTCCAAAGATCGTGAGAGAGGAATCTCCATTCCCTTCGGTCATATCGCCAAGGACCTGATCGTACGTTCGGTTCTCTCTGATAAAATAGAAAACATACTTGATCGGGGAGTTCGCGCCGACTCTGTCCGGTATAGGTCCCCCTTTGACGATCTCCGCTTGTTTTATCTGGTTGGGTTTGTAGGGAGTGTTAGAGTAGACCTGCTTTGAATAATCGGCAAGAGTTCTTGAGTCAGGAAACTTGATGATCGACAACGTTCCCTTGAACAAGCCAGCGATATATTCGCTGTGGGGATTCGGAAGCGACCGTCCCCCCTTCCCATTGAGAACCAGCAAGGTCCGATTCTTCAGCGAAAGCACTTTGGTCGGATACCATCCCGTCGGAATAAATCCCACCGGTTTCGGATGACGGGGGTTTTGCCATCTCATGACGGTGATGGAATTATTGTCGGCATTGGCTGCAAGGAGAAAATGGTTGTCGGCCGAGAGGGTGACCGAATTGGTGGTCGAGCCCTCTGGAGAATCCGGATGGATCGAAGTCGAGGCACGAGCAATCGTTTTCCGTACTTTAAGATCGACCACACTCACGGTGTTGTCATTGGCGTCTGCAACATACGCGTAATGGGAACTTGCGGAAAGCGAGATCTCGTTCGGGTGGTCGCCGACTTTGAACTCGTACAGCATCGTTGTGCCTTTGAATTCCTGGATCTTGCCCGAGCTCCAAAGAGACACGAGGAGAAGACCGTCGTTTGTGAACGTACAGGAATATGGCATGCCTGACAGTTTTACTTTTTCCATCTTCTTTGAATTGAATCTGAAGTACCGGAGGGTGCTGTCATTACGAAACACCACGGCAAGTATCTCTTTGTTCGCGTCAAGGCCGGAGGCCGCACCGTCGTATTTGGGTTTAGGTTCCTCAAACCTGATTGTATCAACAGAAACGAGTTTTGAATCCTTGAGGTCAAACACGTACACGCAGTTTTGATATCCCCCGGATACGTAGAGTCGATTGCCC
>CAZOIM010000182.1:0-8131 GCA_964579855.1 uncultured Ignavibacteriaceae bacterium
CACGATCCTTAAGGCATTTTTGCGAAATTTTCGACTTCGTCCATATGCGAATCCAGAGAACAGCATCCAAAGTAAAATCAAATTTGACCACCCACAGTAATCTTGCTATATTGCACAAAGCATTTCACTAAAGCGGAGTATGTTCTTATGAAAAATCGGATAGTTGCTCTTTTCCTTCTTGCATTGATGGCAGGGTGTGCTTCGTTCAAAGAATTGGAGCCAGTTCCACCAGTCCAGCCCGGCGAACGTGGATTCATTGAACTCCGGAACGACAAGGAAAATTTCCTCCTCAAGCGCGACGATCAGTACTTCATCAAATTCCCCCGTCCTCTCGATGTTCATTTCTATCTCGTATTGCAGACGAAGGCGAAACGGCAAGTTCATAACTACTTCACGGCGACCTTTCACGACGGTCAGCCCCCAATAGTTCCGATCGCAGATGCGGCCGCGGACCAGGACAGTATCAGTGTGTTTCCGGTCGATACGGCGAATGCATTCTATTTCTGGGTGGTCGACACGGTGTACATGGACACCCCGCTCAACATCCGCTATCGTTATGTGCCGCAATGGCGCTACATCGTTGAAACGAAATACGACCTGTTCCGAAGCGTCCTGGCGAGCAACACGTTCGACCGGCACTCATATGAAGCAATGGGTCCGGGGTTTGATTTTTCCACATTCAACGTCACTTCTGAACAGCAACAACTTCGGGAGAAAAACAAACAACTGACGGACATGAATGATCAGTTGCTGAAACTTGAACAGGTGTTCCCTACCAATATTGCGTCGTCGAAGGACACCATGTATCAGCGGTACGTCGGGTTGAGAGACGAAACAAAGAACGAAATCGCTTTTCAATCGGACTACGATGCTATTCTGACGATCCTCCAAAGAGAGGGTGAGACAAAAGGAGATTTTGCTGCCTTCATGGATCGGGCGCCTGAATTTGAGAACATCCTCATGCAAAAAGACCGGTTCCGTGCACCCATTCTCGAATATTTGAAATCTGTGTATCTGCGCCGGCTTGGCGAAGCTCTTGCGTACTACGATACTCAACTACAAAAGCGTGATGATCTTTCCGCCATTGTAATGAAGCCTTCGTTTGCGGAAGTTGAGAAGCTGTTCCAGGCGTGCGGTCAGGATGTCGCCGCCGATTTGAAAAACGTCAGGGATTATGTGAACGAGTTTAACGGCCTGTCGCAAAAGGTAAAGAATGCGGAAAGCACCTATGAAACCGCCTATTCGGCGATGGAGCGTAAAATTCCGTGGCCTGAAGACAGCTACTACTCCGACCTTGTCTCAAAACTCGATAACGCAAAGATAGGGGATCCCCAGAATACCATCGGTCGCTTTGTTCGCTATAAGGATCTAAAGATCACGACTCTCTTGTCCGATGGCGCGAAGAATGTGTCCTTACGGATGGACAAACTTGTCTCGCAATATCGCAGAGCCTCGGATGTCGTTCATCAGATCAACGCTCTTAAGCCGCAAAAGGACTACCGCGGAATAGTCCACGTCCTTCGCAATAATCGCGATCTTGATTTTGTTGTCGCTGAATATCCTGATATCGATGCGCTCTTGCTGAAAGGTCAGACGGACAAGATTCGACAGCATCTCGATGCCAGAGAATGGAGGGAGACAGAACAAGGATTGTCGGATCTGCAGAATGACAAAGACTTTCTCAACCTTTCCCAGATTGCCCCGAAGAAATTGCAGACCGTGCAGTCCGCCGAAGATCAAATGTATGAGAGCGTGAAGAAGATGTCCTACGAACGCGCAGACGCATTCGCCAAAGCCCACGAGGCCACAATTGACAGTGTACTTCAGCTCTACAAGGATTCCTCGTTTCTGCCGGTGTACACGCTCACATTCAGCTCGGAGTCACCCGGAAAAGTCATCCAGCGCCGTAAGGTCATCGATGATTATCTCAGCAATGTGAAGCTCGTTCTTTTCCCCGAAAATGCCATTAAGATAATCTACAAAGATCTCACACGTGCCCCCCACGATCGGGGAGTGGAGAAGGCCAGAGCGATTCTCGCGCATGCCAAGTTCTATAAAGGCAAGGACAAGTCAATTCGTAACATTATCGATGAATGCGATCCCACTATTGCAAAGACGCTCACCAAGCCAAAGGAATACAGACGTCTGTTGGTCCTGCCCGTGAATGAAACAGCCGGGACATCGAATGAATACCTGTTCCGCGTTAACGTCAAGATTTCAACGGAGGCGCAATTCCCGGTCTTCGATGTCAATATCAAAGTGCCACCCGAAATCGCAGAGCGTGCCGGCGAAAAACAATGGTTTTCCGAGATGATGCTGAACAAGAAGGTGGTAAAAACCGAAGGTCATATGCGCATCACGGCCCCTTCATCAGGAAATGATTTCGAGGCCCAGATCACACCGGTGCAAATGTCCAAGGACAAAGACAATATCATTCAGATACGCTTCAAATATCCATCGTTCCAGCTTTTTGAAGTGAGCGTAATGGCACAAGTCCCGCTCATTCGCAAAAACTGATCACTTAAACACTACGGGACCACCCATGAACACCAAAAGGAATATCATCATTGGAGTAGTGATTCTCCTGGCCATAGCCGGAGGATTGTGGTACTACCTATCCCGGCCGACGCTTGGAGACACAGTAGCGTTTCCCTACATTTCTCATCAAAGGCCGGCAATTGACCCTCACTTGCCCAGTTCGAATGCCATGGCCGACAAATTGGACGATGTTTTGTTCGATGGTTTGTTCAATCTCGTTGCGAATCCGAGCGGAGTGGTGTTTGAAGAAGGCTTGGGTACTTTTGTAAGCCTTGAGAATGACATCGTCACCATCCGACTGAAGAACGGACATCTCTGGCACGATTCGTACCAGGCGATTGTCGACGGCAAGAAGGTCACCATCGACAAGAAAACACCACACGAGTTTACGGCTAAGGATCTGGCATTCACCCTGAAGAGGATTCAGAACTTGGGAAGTCTCTCACCCGATTACATTCTCGTTGCCCAGGCATTACCGGTGATGGATTTCGAGGGACCAAATGAGCGGAATGAAATCAAATTCAAATTCCGGAGCGACAGGATCTGGACCGAGTCCGATATCAAGGAAGTTCTGTCCTTCAAGATCCTTCCCGACAATTCCGACATGAATGCGTTGAGTTACACCGACGGGACGACGGCGTATATATCCATACCGGATTACGAGAACACCATTCGTTTCAATCGGACGCCGGATGGTGCTGCAACACTCAGCAAGGTAAATCTCGTCCCATACATCGATAACAGCACATTTACGACAGAGCTCAGGAACGGCAATATTAACGTGCTTCTGGAAACGCCGTTTGGGAGCCTTTCGCCAATTCTCCAGGAACCGAAGAAATTCTTTGCCAAGTCGAATGTAAGCTCGACGTACTTCGCAGTGCTCTTCAACACGAAACGACTTTCCCGTGATCAGCGGATAAACCTGAGACGACTTCTCAACAACAAACTCATCCTTGACCGGTTTTTCAAAGTCGGCACGGAACAACAGAGACACACAGTCGATTTCAAGGGGCATACCGATCAGTACGATGAGTTCTTGAATGATGTTATATTCCCCACATCATCGTATTACATCGCCGACAGTGTTGTTGACCGGATCCACGACGCGGCTCCGGCAGATCTTTCGATGCTCCCGGACACTGTTCATATTAAAGCGTGCCTGAATTACGGGTACAGGGAAGAGTATTCAGAATTGATTGATATCCTTAATGACCCGGCAATCACCAAGGGCCGCGTTAAAGCGTCTGCGGTGCAAAACGACGATATCAAAAAAGGGGATTATGATGCGCTGTTGGTTGCCGTCAGCGGCTATCGAAGCAACTTCCTGTTTGATTTGTACAGCCTGTTCCTTCGTGAGCCCGATTTTGAGACATACAAAATAAATCTGTCGACTTCCCCGGATGCTAAAGGTACCATGACGGTGAATCCCAATTCCATGCAGGCGGATCACAATTTTTTCCGGCTTGATGCCACACAGAACGGCGCTGATCTGAACGACACTCGGACTCTTTTGGAGGACGTCTACAGGTTCATGTCGACTCACGAAGTCGGAGACAAGCAAGAATATGCCCGTCGGGTTTCGGAACTTGAAAACCGGATGGCACTCGGCGGATGGCTCTTTTCGCTACCATCGCTCGCGTATTTCAGCACTCAATTTGACAGTGCGAGCATTGACCTTTACGGTGTCGCCTCCCAATTGTCAACTCTGAAGAAATGGAAGGAAGCACCAAAGCAGTGAAGAATCGGAATTGCGGGGGTGGTCGATACCGCCACCCCCTGACAATCCTTCTTCGGAATGCCTGCATCCTTTCCTTCGTGATTTTTCCCCGGGCAATTTCTCAAACGTTTGAAGCCCTCACCGTTGAGAACCCCGAACACCTTGTCGTCTACGATTCCTTCCAACAGTCGTTGTCGTCTTTGCAGCGAACCCCACTTCAACCTTTTGCACCGATTAAGTTCCTGAAGCAACGTGATGTCCTTGGAGATGGATTCACACCTTGCGCAAAAGTGGAGGTGGATGGGGAAGTGTTCTATTTCCTTCGAGATGAAAGTGGACAACTGGCAGGATGGAAAAGCCTGGGCACGACCAGAATATTCCACAATTTGAAATTTCTGAACGATACCGTAGAAGTTCTGGGCCCTCGCGTTATACAGATTCAAGATCCCAACAACGCAAGTCGTCGATTTTTGTCGATTGGAGAACGCTGCCTCCGTTATTTCAACGCAGACGGAAGAACGTACATAAGGCGATTAGGATCTCGGCCTTCTTATGGTTGGACTCAATTGTCAGGGACAGATAAAGGAAGATTCTGGCAAGTTGTCCGTGCGAGCCGTTCAAACATCGATCTCTCACCGATGATGCGCGACCGCGTAAATGCTAAAATCAACGAAGTAAATCTTGCCTACGCTCAAGTGTACAGCCAGCTTGCCAAAGAAACCGGAAAACATTTTCCGGTCCCACAATGGGAAGTCCATACCGAAAAAGCAACCATACTTTTGGTTCTCCAGCCGTCGGTTGCTGCCGGCCACTACAAGAAAACCATTCAATCGCTCGCGTCAACTCTCCAAACGTATCTTCTTGGCACAGAATACAGCGTTGTCGAACAAGGGAATCAGATTGAAATCAAGAAACAATGAGTAGCATCCCGGGCAGCTTCTCCATCCTCAGCGAAAACCTGCGAGCGAAGCTCATTGTTCATTGCATCAGCATTCTCGTTGTCGCAATTCTCTTCGGAGTCATTATTGTCGTTGCCGATGCGCAACGTGCCTCGGGCCGCGAAAGTGACGTAAGAATTCAAACCTACCTCAGTCTTCGCGACGTCGATCTCGGCGATCCGGTCGAACGTGTGCTCTTTCGTGAATCGCTCGGAGTGTTTTATCCAGGCCAGGATCCTCGCAACGATTCTTTGTTGGCGGCTATCGATGACCTCAAACAGCGTCAGTTTGCAGATCCTTCACAAAAATCCGGGAATAGATTACAGGGTCTTTCGACCGACCTCGTTGAATCCCTGCTCGGCATGTACGCTCAATTTGTGGCCGTCTATCTCCTCGTCCTCGTCATCATCTATTTCCTCTCGGAACGGATTGGCATGTACAGATTCGTGAAGATGAAACAACATCGCGAGTCCTACATTGCACAATTTGTTGCCGGCATCGAACAATTCCGGAAACATACTGGAATGGCGAACCGATGGATCGTTCTCCGGACTCTTACTCTGACTATGGTGAAGGCGTTCGCGAAGGGAGTCTTGCTCGCCGTGCTGTTTTCGCCCGCATATGTCATTGCATATGCCATGAAAACAACGCTGGACACGAGTTCCCTCGTCTTCATGGTGTTGCTTGGAGTCATCTCCAATGGTGTCCTGATTCACACAGCAAATAAGTTCTTTACCCTTCTTGTAGCGGAGAGCCACAAAGGCTATGTCCAGACTGCAACAGTCAAGGGTCTTTCGAACTCGTACGAGTGGGACACACCAGGTGGAATCCCTCGCCGCGCTCTGATAAACGTGTTGCGGGGATTCCCGTCACACGTGTTCCAGCACATTGTCCTTAATGCACGTTTTCAGTTCATCCCCACGCTCAAAGAACACGCTTCATTTCTCATCACCGGTCTCATCATCATTGAAATGGCTTTGAATATTCAGGGGCATCTCTGTTACGAGTTGCTTCAACAAGTCCTGTATCGGCAGTACGATGTCGTGTGTGTAATCGTATTCAGCATCTTCCTTACGTTAAAAGCGACAGAGATGGTGGTCGACATCTGGCACGAACGGGAGAAGAGGCGATATGGATATTAAGACCAGACGTGCTGGGTTATGGTGGGAGGGCATCACAACCAAAAGCGATGTCCTTTGGCTTTCGGCTTGGATCGGTGGGCTTCTTGTGGTCTGGTTATGGGATGCATTCTTCCTGAACACTCCGGCATTTGAAAGGATTCAGGCTGCATTCATCAACAGCCTTTTGACAGGATTGATGGTGGTACTCATGGCGCTTGTTCTCGGATGGCTTCTGGGTGTCGCATTGCATATGCTGGAGAGGTCGGATTCAAAATCACTGTATGGGCTTGCATCGTTTGCGACTGATCTTTTGCGATCGGTCCCGCAGATTATCCTTGTGCTTATCGGTTACGTGATTCTCACGGTTTTGCTCCACGAAGGTGTCGTCCGGTCAACTGCGGCACAACTTGTTTGGATTGCGTTCACAATAGCTGTAGCGGTAATGCTTGAAGTCGCTGATACAGTCCGTGAACGAATCGACTATTTCCGTACGCTTGATTTTGTCGACGCGATGCTCTGCTGCGGAATACGCGAACGGAGAATTATCAATGTGGAGATTCTGTGGAAGAACAGCCGAAGTCATCTTCTCCACAAACTCATCGCAATCTTTGGGGCTTCCATCTTTCTCCAGTGCAGTATCGATTTCATCGTGTCGGTGGGATTATCCACTGATGTCAGCCTTATCAATTTTCCGGTGACTCTCGGAAGTCTGCTCGCCAACGTCGACAGCAAACAGGATATCCTCGCTCTCAGCAACATTGTTGCCGACCCGGGATATATTTCGCTCATCTTCACAAGGCATCTCCAGGGGATCAGCGTTGCGTTCTGTATCATTTTCACGCTGCTATGCATGTACATGATTGCGAATGGATTTGTCAAGAGGCGGAGACTCATATAGCGCCATGCAGGAGCTGCGATACGATATCCACATAACCTCGGGTCAACACAACCTTGTCGACATCGAAGACTTTCGGCTGGCCGAATCTTCGATCACGGTACTGTTCGGAGAATCCGGGATCGGAAAATCCTTGTCCGCGCTGGCGATTGCAGGTCTCGTCGATTCTGATCAGCTGGATGTCCACATCAACAAGAAAGAATACGCTGAATACCTCGCCAACAAAGAGCTTTCTGATCTACGTCGGAACGGTTTTTTTGTATTCCAGGAACCTTCCTCACACCTGAATCCATTAATGACTTTGAGGTCCCAGCTTCGTGAAGGTGCGCTAGAAAATGTCCCGAGTGAGGATCGAATACTCCAGCGTCTGTGGCCCGAGTCGTCGATCTCCGGTGTCCAAAGTATTCTCGATGTCTATCCGAAGCCGTATCGACCGAGTGGAGGCGAAAAACAGCGCATCCTCGCTGCAATGGCATTCAAAAAGATGTCTTCAACGACATCTCGAATGCCGGGGGCGCTTTTTATATTCGACGAGCCAACCGGAAGTCTTGATAACCGTCTCCGGGACGGGTTTCTTGATCTCCTCGTTGAAAATTTTCGGCTTTATCAAGCAACCGTGCTTCTGGTTACACACGACTACTCAATGATCAGCCTCTTCACATCGTCGTATCCTGACATTGTGAAGCGGGTATTCTTCAAGGAACTACTCATTGATCACGGTCAGCTTCGACTCAGGGAATTTCACCCTTCGGAATACCTTGACTGGATCGGAGAGCGAAAAGCTCATAAGCACACTCCTGGTAAAAGCAAGGACATCCTGTCTCTTCAACCTCGGGTGAGGATATTTGGGCGGACTTTGGAAATCTCCCGTGATGAAGCAGGTAAAAAAACTGAACCACTCGTTATTCGCAAAGGAACGTTA
>CAZOIM010000183.1:0-6250 GCA_964579855.1 uncultured Ignavibacteriaceae bacterium
CTCCCCTCGGTTTCCATTTCCGGATTGCTCCGTGCAGGAATAATGCAGCGTCTGGAAAAAAAGGAGGGTGTCATCCTCCTGCAGAACAGGCGGGGGTTTTCGCACGTGGTGGAATGTTTTGATTGCGGATACGTCGAGCGGTGCGACAACTGCGACGTTTCACTGACCTACCATCTGATAAAAAAGGATCTCCGTTGCCACTACTGCGGATTTGTGAAGAACGCGCCTTCCATTTGTCCGAAATGCAAAGGAACAGAGATACGACATTTTTCCTTCGGCACACAGCAGGTTGAGGAAGAGCTCCGTACCATGTTTCCGCAAGCTACGATCCTCAGAATGGACAAGGACACGACGAAGCGAAGAGGTGCGCACGACAAGATCCTGCAACAGTTCGGCAACAAGAGAGCGGACATTCTTCTCGGAACCCAAATGGTGGCAAAGGGTCTTGATTTCGCGCACGTCACGCTTGTCGGCGTGATTTCTGCGGACACTCAGATGCTGCTACCGGATTTTCGCGCATCCGAGCAAACGTTCCAGCTGCTGACTCAGGTGGCAGGTCGCGCTGGTCGGAGCAATCTTGCCGGTGAAGTGGTCATACAGACCCTCCAACCAGACCACTATAGCCTGAAACACGTCTTGTTACACGATTTCAAGAACTTCTACAAAGAAGAGCTCGAGTACCGGCGCGAACTGGACTATCCGCCGTTTTCCAGGATCGTGCTGATTGAGTTCACTGGAGGAAACGAAAACGAAGTTCAACACCACGCGAAACAATTCGCCGGGTATTTGCTCCAAAGCGCAAATAATCACTTCCGTGTGCTGGGACCTGCCGATGCGGCGATACCAAAAATCAAGAACCAGTATCGAAAGCACGTTGTCGTAAAAGACTTGCGTGAGAAAGATCCCTCCGGTGCTATCCTTCGTTCAGCATTGCACAAAGCAAAACAGCAGTATGAAACTGCCGGCCTCGGTAAGGACCGCAAAACAACAATGACTATAGATGTGGACCCACAAGGTATGATGTGAGGAATCGAGAAACAGTACAACGGAACAACAAACTGAACATGAATAGTTGCGAATGAAGAAACTCAGTCCATATCTCATTTTTATCGCCGCCATGTTGTGGGCAACGGATGCTCCATTCCGTATGCAACTGACGAAGGACCTCAATAGCAATTTTATCGTTCTTGCGGAACATTTTGTCGATGTTCTCTTCATCGCGCCCGTTCTCATTGTCGGATTCCGCAGGTTGAAGAATCTCACGAGGAGAGAATGGGCGGCCGTAGTGTTCATCAGTGTCTGTGGGAGCGCCCTTGCGTCTGTCGCATTCACCCAGGCGTTCCACTACGTCAACCCGTCGGTCGCAATTCTTCTCCAGAAACTTCAACCGTTCATTGCAATAAGTCTTGCTGCCGGCATCCTGAAAGAAAAACTGACAATACGCTACTGGGAATGGGCCATTTTCGCCATCCTGGGTGCGTATCTTGTTTCGTTCCCCGGATTGAAGCCGGAACTCTTCCCGGGTGAACAGCTCAACCCCAACCTGATCGGTGTCGGCTACGCGCTTCTTGCTGCTCTGTTTTGGGGTGCTTCAACCGTGTTTGGAAAATACCTCCTGCGGAATGTCGACTTCAAGATTGTCACCGGCCTTCGATTCTCGATCGCCTTTGTATTCTTGCTCGTTCTTAATGTTGCGACAGGTTCAATCCCGACGCTATCGCAAGTAAACTTGGCTGACTGGATATTCATCGTTGTGATATCGGTCGCCTCGGGTGTCGTGGCGCTCTTTATCTATTATAAAGGTCTGGAAAATACGAAAGCATCGGTGGCAACGATTGCCGAGCTCGGTTTCCCAATGGCGGCGGTTATTGTCAACTGGATATTCCTTGGTGCCGTTTTGGTACCTATGCAACTCGTGGGAATGAGCATATTGGTATTCGCAATATTTCGGCTAACGAGGCTATAAGAGTTTGATCATCAACGTGTACGATAACAACAGGGATCCAATCGACTGATAAACATCTTACTAGGAAAGGGTTTGCTATGAAATATGTCCTGCGGGAGATCGCCCTATTTTTCTTCGTCGGAGTCACCGCCTTCGCGGCCAATGAGGCGCGCTTCATGCGTTATCCGGATGTCAACAAAGACAAGATTGTGTTCAGCTACGAGGGCGATTTGTGGCTTGTCGGCACACAAGGCGGAACGGCAACCCGCATCACGACAGCCCCCGGAGCGGAAATTTCTCCCAAATTCTCTCCCGACGGAAAATGGATCGCCTTCACCGGAAGTTATGACGGCTCTCAACAGGTGTATGTCATGCCTTCCGAGGGGGGAGAACCTAAGCGCATTACGTACCTACCAGGCTGGGCCCAGGTCGTCGGATGGACGCCGGACGGCAAGCGCGTTGTGTTCCGATCATTCTACGAAATCTATGTCGGTCGCGATCCCAATCTCTATTTCGTGGATAAAGATGGCGGCGCGGCGGAGCGTTTTCCTATCGACCGCGGACGCCTCTGCAGTTTCTCTCCCGATGGCAGAAAAATGCTCTACCAGCGTAAAGGGAATGAAGAATATTATTGGAAAAGATACCGTGGAGGCGACTACTGCGATATTTGGCTGTACGATTTCGACAAGAATGTTTTTACCGCCGTATCAGACTTCGTCGGCAAAAACGCTTACCCGATGTGGATTGGCGATGCGATGTATTTCACCTCCGACCGCGGCTCCAACGGTATCACCAACCTCTACAAAGAGAATCTCCAGACTAAGGACATCGGCCAGGCGACACAATTCGATGACGTCGATGTGATGATGCCGTCGACGGACGGTAACACCATCGTCTTCATGCACGACGGCTATGTGAATCTCCTCAATGTTTCCACGGGCGCCGTCAACAAAATTACCGTGAATGTCGCCTCCGATCGCTGGATGACGCGGACGAAGATCATCAACCCAAAAGAGTATGTTCACGATGTGAACGTGGCGAATGATGGAAAGATCATGGCAATCGAAGCGCGCGGCGATCTGTTCGTTCTCCCGACGGAGAAAGGACAGACACGAAACCTGTCGAATACTCCAGGCACGCGCGAGATGTATCCGCGGATTTCGCCCGACGGAAAGACCTTAGCATTCTTCTCCGACAAATCGGGGGATTATCAGTTGTACACACAGAACATCGATGGAGGCGACTGGAACCAGCTGACGACGTCCCTCAATCGGCTTGTCTATCATCTCGAATGGTCGCCGGACGGGAAGAAGATTCTGTTCGGGAACAAGGATTATTCCATTTTCTATCTCGACGTAGCCACGAAGAAACTGGTCAAGGTCGATGAATGGCATCAAATGAAGAACGACGAATTCTACTGGCAGATCAGCGATTACAGTTGGTCACCGGACAGCAAATGGATATGTTATAGCGTCGTCAACTACAACAAGAACAATGTGATCTATCTTTATAATCTCGACACCGACAAAAAGTATCCGGTCACGGACGATTTCTACGACAACCTGAACCCGTGCTTTGATGCGAACGGCGATTATCTCTATTTTCTCTCCAGCCGGAATTTCAACATCCAGATGGATTTCTATGAAGACAATCACGTCATCGAAACGCCATACCAGGTTATGGCAATCCAATTACGGGACGGGGAGAAGCCACCCTTTGCAGAACCGGTGATGACCGCTACTGAACGCTCGAAAGGCCCGATGAAGATTGACCTGGATGGAATTACTTCGCGCGTCTATCCGTTGCCAGTCGCCGCTGGAAACGACTTCTATCTTCGGGCCGGGAAGGGGAAGGTGATGTGGTGTTCAGTCGACAAGTTTACCGAAGACGAGTATGAAGAAATCTTCAAGCCGAATGGCGCTGCCAAGTGGCAGCTTCACCTCTTCGATATGGAACAGAAGAAAGAAAGTATCCTCACTGACAAGATTTCCAACTATGCGCTCTCCATCAACGGGGAAAAGATGGAAATTCAGAAGGGGAGCGACATATATACCACCGCTCCCGAACAGGCGTTCAGCTCGAAGAGTTGTGGAGAGAAACTGGATATTGCGGGGATGGCATACACCGTCGACTACCAGAAGGAATGGAATCAGATATTCTCCGACGCCTGGCGTTGGTACCGGGATTTCTTTTATGATGCCAACATGCACGGGCGCGACTGGAAAGCCATGGGTGAACGTTACCGTTCGTACATTCCTTACCTGAGTTCACGCGAGGAACTCAATTGGGATTTGTCACAAATGGTCGGTGAACTGTGTGTTTCTCACACCTATATCGGTGGAGGCGATCAAGGTCCGAACGCGGATATCACTTCTCCCCTGTTCACCGGCTGGCTTGGAGGAGACTTTGTACCTGATGCAAAAGCCGGCTACTATAAATTCAGTACGATCTATGGTCCAACGGAGTATAACACCGATCTCAAAGCTCCGCTTGCGCGTCCCGACGTCGACGTCAAGGAAGGTGATTACCTGATCGCCATCAATGGAACACCGATAAAGGTCCCGGATGATTACTTCAAGTACTTGCAGGTTGTCAACGGTCAAAAAGTGAAGGTGACGGTGAACAGCAAACCGACGTTGCAGGGGGCAAAGACCTACGAAGTGGAACCGATCCGAAATAATTCGCAATTGCGCTATTTCCACTGGCTCACAGAGAACATCAACACGGTGCTGAAGGCAAGCGATGGCAAGGTCGGGTACATGCACATTAATGCTATGGGCTCCGGCGGCATCGGAGAGTTCGACAAGTTCTGGCGTGCCTTCCGCTACAAAGATGGCATGATCATCGACGTTCGCCGGAATAGCGGAGGCTGGACGGAATATTTCCTCATCGATAAACTCGAGCGAAAGATGTCTGCACAAAACGTTTTGCGCGGTATGACGCCGTTCCGTTATCCGGGCAGCACCTCCATCGGCAATAACGTGGTAATCTCGAACGAGTACAACGGTTCGGATGGCGAAGCGTTTGTTGAAGACTTCAAAGCTCGGAAATTGGGCACGGTTGTCGGTGTTCCTTCCTGGGGAGGTCTTGTGGGAATTCTCAACAGGCAGACGACAATTGATAACGGATCGGTCGAACAGTCAAACAACGCCTTCTACAATGAGAACGGAAAATGGATCGTGGAAAATCACGGTGCAGATCCGGACGTTGTGATCGATAACGACCCGGCTAGCGTTATGGCAGGAAAAGATCCGCAGCTTGAAAAAGCAATTGAAACGGCGTTGAAAGAAATCAAGGATCATCCTTTCAATTTTCCGCCGGTGCCGGCTTATCCAAAGAAATAGAAGAATGATTGTGTACGACAGATTGTCAATCTGTTGTGCCCCGGTTTGGTTGGGGCGGGCATGCCAGCTCCAACCAGGTTTGAATCAGTATATAACCATCAACGGTGGAGGGTGACATGAAAGTATTTCGGGGAGTCCTTATTCTGTTTGTGGCCTTCTTGACATTTTCACTCGGGTCAGCCCAGTCGTCGGAGACTTACACTATCGTCATTCACGGCGGTGCCGGGACTATTCCAGAAACCTTGCCCGATTCAATCAAACAGGCGTATCGGGATGGTCTTACGAAAGCTCTTCAAATCGGAAAGGACTTTCTCGCGAACGGAGGAACGGGATTGGACGCCGTGGAAAAAGTGCTGAACTATTTCGAAACGGATCCAAAATTCAATGCCGGTATCGGCGCTGTCTACACGGCGGCAGGAACGCACGAAATGGATGCATCAATAATGGATGGAAGAGACTTGTCGTGCGGCGCTGTGGCAGGACTTCAGCACGTGCCTCATCCCATTTCGTTGGCAAGGCTTGTCATGGAAAAGTCGCCACACGTCTTGCTCGCATTCGACGGTGCCGAGAAGTTCGCGGAATCCATGGGAATCAAGCTTGTCCCCGGCTCTTACTTCGACACGCCAAATCGATATCGCGAGTGGCAGAATTACAAGAAAAGCCAGGAAGAAGGAAAGCACGGGACTGTTGGCTGCGTAGTGCTGGACAAATATGGGAATCTGACAGCAGGCACTTCCACTGGAGGGATGACAGGCAAACTTCCCGGACGCATTGGCGACTCGCCTCTCATCGGCGATGGGACTTACGCCAACAACAAAACTTGCGCAGTTTCATGTACCGGATGGGGGGAGAAGTTCATCAAGAATACCGTGGCGTTCAATGTTTCGGCGTTGATGGAATACAAAGGGATGACGCTGAAAGAGTCGACGGATGAAATGATCTACAAAAGGCTCCAAACCGA
>CAZOIM010000183.1:6350-8123 GCA_964579855.1 uncultured Ignavibacteriaceae bacterium
AGCTTCACTTCTCCTATCGTCGGCATGAAGTTCGTATCTCCATTCCATCGTGGGACGAGATGAAAGTGGACATGCTTGTCGATGCCGGCCCCAGCCACCCTTCCCAAGTTTGCGCCAAAATTGAACCCCTGAGGCTGGCTTACTTTTCCAAGGGCGCGGATCATCTCGGCAGTCGTTGCCATGACGTCGGCGTATTCTTCCTTCGAAAGATCTTCAAAATTGGAAGCGTGCTTGTACGGAACAATCATCAGGTGCCCGCTATTGTACGGATACCGATTCATCACGACAAAACAATGTTCTTTTCTCACAACGACAAGATTTGCGGCGTCGGTTCGTTCCTTGATGAGGCGGCAAAACAGGCATTGTTTGTTCTTCTTTTCTTCTCCTTTAAACGTTCCGATGTATTGAGATCGCCACGGAGAAAACATTCTTTTCATGATAAGTCCTTCATCGTTGTAGAATCAAAGTACAAAGGAAAAAGGCATAAGTATAAACCGATTTACGTGTTTCTCGCCAAACGCTCATCACTAGCAGCCATCATCCACAAACCGCGTCTGCAGCCTTTCTCCCGCTCTTCACCGCGCCCTCAATAGTTGCAGGCAGACCAGTGTTCGTCCAGTCTCCGGCAAGGAACAAGTTTTCGAACTTCGTCCTCGTGTCAGGTCGGCTGGGCTCCAAGCCCGGTCTGGGTGAAAACGTTGCGCGGCGTTCTTTGATCACGAGGGAATGCAGAAGCCGGGCGTCGACCGTAGCGGGGAGTACTCGCTTCAAATCGTCCAATGCAAGTTGAATAATGTTGTCCTTGCTGTACTCGATGTATTCTTCTGCACCGCTTATCACCAGCGACAAATGTTGACGCTTTGATTCGTCGACCGAGGATTTGCAGAGCTTCGAACGATTGAAAATCCACTGGATATTCGAGTTCAGCACCGCCGCAAATTCGCCTTTGAAGACTTCCCGATCAAACCACAGATTAATACTCAGGATTGGTGTTGAGACGAATAATGGCAGGCTCGGGACAATGAGATCATCGCTGAGCATGAACGGAAGGTCAAAGAAGGGAATGGCCGAAATATATACCCCGGCCTGGAGCCTTTCGCCTGCAGCAGTATGAATGCTGGAAATGTGATTGTTGCTCATCTCAACGGAATGTATCCTGCAGGCAGTCCGAATTTCCCCGCCATGGTGCGTGATGAAAGCAATCGCCGGATCAACAAGCAACTCGGTCAACCCGACTCTCGGGATAAGTAGGCACGAATCTTCCTGTGTCCCCATGAAGGCCGCCCGCAAGACTCGGAAGAACAGGAGTGCTGAAATTTTCCTGGGGTGATCGTTCAGCGATCCAATGGCGATGATGTCCCAGAGATACTTCTTATTCTCCGGCGACTGTCCGAGCGAGGAGAGCCATTCATCCACATTCATGGAATCGAGAATACGTTCCTTCTCGATGGAACTGTGCATCAATTCGACGCCAACGCGCAATAAGCGCAGTCGGTCAGTAAAGGAGAGGCTGCCAAGTCTCAGAAGTCCGGAGAGCACATGGAATGGTGGGGGGAGCGAGGAGCACGCAAGTGTGGAACTTCCCTTCACCGGATCGACAAACTCGATGCGCAACGATGGCTGGAGAAACGCCAGATGTTCCGATCCGATCGTATGAAGATAACGCCGGGTCTCCTTGTAGCAACCCATCATCAGGTGTTGACCGTTATCCACGGTGTCGCCGGTCGAGCTGTCGATAAACGAATGTGTTCGTCCTCCGAGGTACTGTCTCTG
>CAZOIM010000184.1:0-8052 GCA_964579855.1 uncultured Ignavibacteriaceae bacterium
TTTCGCAGTTCAGCCAAAGTCCCCTCGACTGCAGCGGCATTCCGGCTTTGGCGCAAATCACCCAGTCTCTTCCGTTGTTTCACCTCCACATCCGGCGATATTTCCAGGATCGGTATATCCACTTCTTCGCCTTCTTCGACGAAGTCGTTCACCCCGACGATAATTTTCTTTTTTTCATCCAGTTCTCTCTGGTACCTGTAGGCCGCCTCTGCTATTTCTCGTTGAAAGAATCCCGCTTCGATGGCAGGAATGACTCCGCCCAATGTGTCGATTTTTTCGAAATACCGTTCCGCCTCATCTTCCATCGCGCTCGTGAGCGATTCGACAAAATAACTTCCGCCAAGAGGATCAATGGTATTGCCCACTCCAGTTTCATACGCGAGAATCTGCTGCGTCCTCAGAGCAATCTTGACCGCCTTTTCCGACGGGAGTGCCAACGTCTCATCCATCGAATTCGTATGAAGAGAATTTGTTCCGCCAAGGACTCCTGCGAGCGCCTGGAATGCAGTCCGGACGATATTGTTTTCGGGCTGTTGAGCTGTCAGTGAACAACCCGCCGTTTGCGTATGGAACCGCATCATCCATGACCTTGGATTCTTCGCTCCATATTTTTCCTTCATTCTTTTCGCCCATATTTTTCTCGCCGCTCGATACTTCGCTATTTCCTCGAAGAAATCGACATGAGAATTGAAGAAAAAGGAAATTCTTGGAGCAAATTCATCGACATCCAGTCCGCGGGCAATTCCGGCTTCAACATACGCGAAACCGTCCGCGAGCGTGAACGCAAGCTCCTGTGCAGCTGTAGATCCTGCTTCCCGAATGTGATATCCGCTGACGGATACCGGATTCCATTGAGGTACTTCCTTGTTTAGATACTCGAACATATCGATGATCAAACGCATCGAGGGAGCCGGCGGATAGATCCATTCCTTTTGAGCGATGTACTCCTTTAGGATGTCTGCCTGAATTGTCCCACGAAGCTTCTTGAAATCGACTCCTTGTCGTTCCGCAACTGCGAGATAGTAGGTCATCAACATCGGCGCGGGGGCATTGATTGTCATCGACGTCGAGATCTCTCCCAGGTTGATGCCTTTGAACAGTATTTCCATATCCGCCAGAGAGCTGATCGCCACGCCGCAAATTCCAACTTCTCCTTCGGCGTGATGATCGTCCGCATCCCTGCCCATCAACGTCGGCAGATCGAACGCAACGGAAAGCCCTGTTTGACCGTGATCTAAAAGATAGTGGTACCGTTCATTGGTGTCTTCAGGCGTGCCAAATCCGGCGAATTGCCTCATGGTCCACATCTTGCCACGGTATCCGGTCGGATGAATGCCCCGTGTGTAGGGAAATTCTCCCGGATATCCGATCTCTTTCGCGAAATCCATCCCATCGAGATCCAACGGTGTGTAAAGCATGTTGATCGGAACTCCGCTTACCGTCGTATACTGATCATCACGCGTCTTTCCATTCGTCCGGGCCTTTGCTTCCCATTGCTTTCGCTGCTCGTCCATTCGGTCCTTCCCGTCTATCATATTCTTCCCTTTCCCAATACGCTCATCACATTCCAACCTTAACCGGTTCTTCCAAACCTGCGATCGAGCTCGTCTGTCGAGACCTTTACCATCGTTGGACGCCCGTGCGGACAGACATACGGCGTCTCCGTCAGGAACAATGTGTCAATCAAAGCCAGCATCTCTGTTGGCGTCAAACGATCGCCCGATTTGATGGCCGCCCTGCAGGCAAACGACTTGGCGAGGTTGTCGCGGACATCGGTTGTCGTCGAATGTTCATTGTTCCTGTACTCGTCCAGAAGATCTTCAAGGATCTTCCGTTCATTGCCGATCCGGACATCTCCGGGTATTCCGTCAATGATCACTGTATTCTTACCAAATAATCTCATGTCGAATCCCAAGCGCTCCATATGCGGCATCAGGTCTTTGAGTAACAAATAATCGTTGGGACTCAGTTCAATGGTTTGCGGAAACAAGAGCTGTTGTGACGTCGGCAAACTGTTCTTGAAATTCGCCAGAACCCGCTCATACAGGATCCGTTCGTGCGCCGCGTGCTGATCCACAATCATGACGCCGGAATGCACCTGTGAAAATATATATTTGTTGTGAATTTGCCAAATCGCTCTATTGCCCACCGTACCGTCCGGCATCGTCTGGTCAGGCACACGTGTGTGTTCCAGGATGGTATTGGGGACTTGGGCGCTTGAAAGAGACTGCGGGCCAAGAGGGCTCGTTGGAGCAGTGTCGAACATTCGTTCAAACGCTCCCTTCTCGATTCCTCCAGCAAAGTCTCTTCGATCGAGTTCAGTCACTCCGGATCCAGCGCTACGACCTTGTTCCGAGCCTTTGGCCTGCCAATGTTCTGACGATGTGGCTTGGAAGCTCAACCGTTCGTGCGTGTCAGTTCCAGCCTCCTCGGACCGAAATGCAATCGAAGGAACGAGATTGTTCACCGCCAGCGTCTTTCGGACCACGGAAAGGACCATCTTGTAGATATTCGACTCGTTTTCGAATTTTACTTCCAATTTGGATGGGTGCACATTCACATCTACCCGTTGAGGGTCGATGGTTAGGTTGAGAATGAAAAATGGAAACGCTCCCTTTTCCAGTATATGTTCGTAACCGTGGAACACAGCGTGATTAATCATGCGATTTTGGATAAAACGTCGGTTCAGATAGACATATTGTTCCACCCTGTTCTTCCGTGCAAAATCAGGCTTGCCGATGAATCCATCGATCGTCACGTAATCTGTAGCTTCGTGCAACTTGACAAGGGATCCAGAATGCTTCTCACCCAGTACATCGACGAGTCTTTGCTCGATGGGTTTCGCCTTCAAATCGAGGAACGTCTCATCGTCGCTCACATAAAGCCATTCGACCTCGGGATACGCAATCGCCATCCTCGTTACCACGTCCGTGATATTCTTCAGCTCTGTCTGTCTGCTCTTGAGGAAATTTCGACGAGCTGGAGTATTGTAGAACAGATTCTTTACAATCACCGACGTCCCGCGTTCCATCCGAACCTTCGATCGTTCTTTGACCTCACTTGCTTCCACTTTGAGGCATGTAGCTACGTCTTCGTCGGCAATACGGGTTCGTAGTTCAAGATGTGATACCGCGGCAACGGAGGCAAGTGCCTCGCCTCGAAATCCAAATGTACGGATATGCTCGAGATCGTCGACTGAATTGATTTTGCTCGTTGCGTGTCGCTCAATCGCAAGCAAGGCATCTTCTTCGCCCATCCCTTCTCCATTGTCGCTTACCTGGATGAGTCCTTTACCGGCATCTTTCACAATCACGGTAATGCGGGTTGCGTGGGCATCCAGCGAGTTTTCCGTCAATTCCTTTACAACGGAAGCCGGGCGATTAACAACTTCGCCCGCCGCTATCTTGTTGGCGAGATCGGGTTGCAGGATATGGATTTTTGATGCCACGTTATCTTTCCGTATTTCCAATTCCACGACAAATGGTCAATTCAGGTTCATCTTCCTTCGCTTCTACTCCATCGTATCGATCCTTACAGATCATGGAACAACACCTAGATCCTTACTTCCCTTGTGAGGTTTCGTTTTGACCTTCAAAGAGTGCGTCCACGAATGACTTTCTGTCGAACGGCTGCAGGTCGTCTATTTTCTCTCCAACTCCAATATACTTAACGGGGATCTTCAATTCCTGGCTCACGGCAAGAATAATGCCTCCTTTGGCGGTCCCATCCAGTTTCGTCAAGACAAGACCGGTTACGCCGACAGCATCAGTGAAAAAACGCGCCTGTTGAAGACCGTTCTGTCCAGTGCTGGCGTCGAGAACAAGCAGAACTTCGTGTGGTGATCCGGGCAACCGTTTCTCGAGAACCCGCTTGATCTTCTTCAGCTCCTCCATCAGATTTGTTTTTGTGTGGAGACGGCCTGCCGTATCGATGATCAAAACGTCGGCATTCTTCGCAAGCGCGGAACTCAACGCATCGAATGCCACAGAAGCCGGGTCTGATCCGCGTGCCTGCTGAACCATTTCGACGCCGGCCCTTTGCGCCCAGATTTCGAGCTGCTCGTTGGCTGCAGCCCGGAAAGTGTCGGCGGCGCCTATGACAACATTGTATCCGATTGTGCGATAATTAAACGCGAGCTTTCCTATTGTCGTTGTTTTTCCGACGCCATTGATGCCAACAACAATGATGACGTGTGGACGAGGGGACGGTGGAATCTTCATTCCATCACTCGAATCGATGCCGTTGGACTGAAGAAGACTTGCCACTTCGTCCTTCAGCAGAACCATCAGATGTTGAGACGATTCGTATTTCTCTTCCCTCACCTTCTTCTTGATATCATCCAAGATGCGCGTTGTTGTTTGAACGCCAACGTCTCCCGCCAGAAGTATCTCTTCAAGATTTCCCAGAAGCTCGTCATCAATTGTGCTTTTCGCTTTGATGGCGTGATCAAGCTTCGCGACGATCGAATCACGCGTCTTCGCCAGCCCGTTACGGAATTTCTGGAACGTCTCGAGTATGCCCATCGTCAGTTCGTTAGCGTACCAACCTGCCAATAAAAAGTCTCTTCGCATAAATCGCGAGAGATACGGCCATAGACGCAATGCTCAGCCAAATCATAAATGTATAGGCTACTTGCAATGTCGGAGTCTTGAATATGCTCAGAAGCAACGCCAAAGCTATGATATTGACTGCGATCTTGCCCGCCATGTTTGACTGCGGGACAACACCCTTCTGCCGCCTGATGTACATTCCTCCGACGAATATGATCGCATCGCGAGAAAGGACCACGATGAAATACCACAGGGGAATGTCCTTTGCAATAACGAGGCAGAGGGCAACAATCCCAATGCCAATCTTATCGGCAAGAGGATCGATAACCTTTCCGAAGTCGGTTATCTGATGCAGTTTACGTGCGAGATACCCGTCAAGGAAGTCGGTGAATGACGCGATGAGAATAAAGAAAACAGCCCATTCACGATGGAGCGGAAAATCCGTCACCAGACAGTACGCAGCAGGCAAAACAAAGACGATCCGGCTGACGCTTGTGAGATTGGAAATTGTCCATATTCTTTGCACGATGCGCGCTGCCGTCAATAAGTTGAGACGAACGTGGTTGTCTTTCGTCGACGCGAAAGACTGAGGCTGGGAGGTTCGGAACCGGCCAAATGTTGCGCAGCCAAGCTTTCTAAGTGGTCAGGTATCGTTTGCGTCCTTGTCGGAGCCTGTGTCTATCGGAATGGGATATTTTCCACTAAAGCATGCTGTGCAATAGTGTTTGCCATCTTCCTTCGGGGCCGCCTCCAACATTTTTTCCATGGAAAGATACGCAAGACTATCGACACCGATATAGTCTGCAATTTCATTTTCGTTGCCATTGAACGCATTCGCAATCAATTCATCATTGCGCGGAAAATCCATCCCGTAATGACACGGATATCGTATGGGAGGAGACGTTACCCGGAAATGGACCTCTTTGGGTTCAGCTTCTCGTATCAGTTTCACAAGTTGTTTGGAGGTTGTCCCCCGAACAATCGAGTCATCGACGACGACGACTTTCCTGCCTTTAAGAACCCCCTTCACGGTGTTGAATTTCGTCTTGACCTTCAATTCCCGGTCCTGTTGATCAGGCTGAATGAAGGTTCTGCCGACGTAGTGGCTTCGTATGAGGCCTATTTCCATCTTTACGTTGATTTCATTCTTGTTACTTTCTGTGACAAATCCGAGGGTCGCGGTGTTGCTGGAGTCAGGGACACTAATCACCACAACTTTGTCATCTTTGCCATCGGGCAGGACCGGTGATTCCTGGGCAAGCAATTTGCCCAACTTTCTTCTCACCTTGTCAACACTTTCGCCATAGATCTTGCTGTCGGGACGCGAGAAATAGATATATTCAAAAATACAATGGTGCGGTTCCGGTGATCGTTTGGACACGTGGTAGGATTTCAATTCGCCGGAGCGTACTCCATCTTCATCGATGACGAGAATTTCACCCGGCATGACATCTCCGATGTATTCCGCACCGATAATATCAAATGCGCACGTTTCGGAGGCGATCACGTATGCCCCGTTTAACTTGGCAAGCGCAAGAGGCCGAAAACCATAGGGGTCACGGGCCGCAATCAGGCATTTGTCTGTCAGCATGACCAGAGAATATGCGCCTTCCACCTGATCAAGCGCATCTTTGATCTGCATGATCTGGTCGGTCTGCCTGCTGCGCGCAATAAGGTGCAGAATGATCTCGCTATCGGACGTCGATTGAAATATCGTACCTTCATTCTGAAGTTTGGTGCGGAGGGCTCGGAAATTGGTGAGGTTGCCGTTGTGTCCGAGAGCGAGGTTCCCGTCCCTGTAGTTAACCGTAAACGGTTGGATGTTGGATTTGTTGTCGGAAGAACCGGTGGTGGAATATCGGTTGTGGCCTATTGCCGAAAACCCCTTGAGATGTTCACGCAGAACCGTCTCATCTTTGAATACATCCGCAACGAGGCCGACATTCTTGTGTGTATTGAAACGCCACTTTTTCTTGTCCGTGAGAAATTCGCTTGTGACGATTCCGCTGGCTTCCTGGCCTCTATGTTGAAGGGCAGTCAGCCCGTAATACGTCATCACTGCGGCCTCAGGATGGCCGAATATTCCAAAAATCCCACAATGGCAGCGAGGTTTCCCCTCTAAACGATCTATTTCATTCACGGAACCAAGGTAAGAAAAAAAGATTGGCCAAACAAGAAAGGTGATTTGCAGGGTGTTTGATTCAATGCGCCGCATTCTACAGAGCAAGCTACATGAATACTGCTTCCGTTGTGCAATCACTTCTCCATCAGTGAAATTCGCTGGGAAAAAATTAAGCAAAAAAAAAGAGAAAGTCTTTCGACTTTCTCTTTTGCCAATCTACTCGATAAAGAGACTACTTCATGGCGTAGGTGACGCCTGCTTTGATCTGGAAGTTGTTTAAATCGCTCGCTATTACATAGCGCGGCTCGACAACAAGAGTAAGCATATCGCTCAACTTATAGTTGATGCCGGCAAGCAAATTGATTCCGATGCGCGTTGCACTGGCGGTCGCCGAAAATGTCTGCGTACCACCAAACGGACCGTAATTGACTGTCGCTTCCGCAGTGGTGCTAAAGAAGTTGATCCCCAAGCCTGCACCAACGTAAGGCTTCAGCATTCCTTCCATCGCGATGTTGTAATGGGCATTCGCATTGATAGCAAAATCCGATACCTTCCACGTTCCACCATTGACGTCCTTCGATGTGGAGACATATTCTACATCTGGGACAAGTGTGAAATCCTTGGCGAACTCGCCGAGATCAGCGTGTGCGGCGATGAGGAATCCACTCATCGACTCAGTGCTGGTGCCTGCATTGTACGAAATCGAGGCGAACCCAATTGCACCGCCAACACCTCTAAATGCAAGTTGTGCTGAACTTACTGCGGTCACAGCAAACATGATTGCAACAACGGCCAGTAGCCTTTTCATAACGACCTTCCTTAAAATTAGATGGTGGGATCAGTTAATTAGCGAATTTGCAACAAAAACCGTGGATTTAGTGTTGGCAATATACTCGCTACACATCGAATTGTCAACTGCAAAAATTTGTAGTTATTTGAGAACTAGTCATTTGTCAGTAAAATCATGGTGTAATTGTGCACCATTAGAAGTCGTTTGTGAACCCAAATGGCTAAATCTGCTATTTGGAACAATGAGATTTGGATTTTTCTTGAAAGAAATTTGCCCTCACAAGCTAACGCTTCAGGCCAGGTGGTTTCGAGATTGAGGTTGGATGCGCAAAGGACGGAAATGCGGTCGGACAAGATTACTTCAATGCGAGGCTGTAGTCGTCGTAGTAGTGCATTATATTATCGACATAGGTTACGGTCTGTCGATATCCACCGAAAAAGCCACAAGGTGGCTTGTCCGCATGCCATATATCACGGTGCAACGAATAATAGCTATGTGATAGAAGGGGTAGCGTTTTCTTGATGACTTCCCAGCTATTAGGATCCTGTCCAAGGTATCTGGCGATACTTCTTGCGGCCATAATTCTGGTG
>CAZOIM010000185.1:0-4478 GCA_964579855.1 uncultured Ignavibacteriaceae bacterium
AAATTCCCTCATTTCCATTCCGCAATTGTCAATTCGCAATCCGCAATTTCTTCACTTGATTCCCAACAGCTCCACCTCGAAAATCAACGTCGAGCTGGGAGGCATGCCGTTGCCACCCGGATCGCCATAAGCAAGGTTCGAAGGAATATAGAATTCGTATTTCGATCCGATCGACATGAGCTGCAGTCCTTCGATCCAACCCGGAATTACCTGGCCGAGAACAAATTTCGCAGGAGTTCCTCTCTTGTAGGAGCTGTCGAATTCCTTGCCGTCAATGAATGTGCCCCGGTAGTTGCATTCAACGGTATCCTTGGCGGTCGGTTTCGGTCCCGTCCCTTCTTTGATGACCTTGTACTGCAAGCCGCTGGGGAGCGTCACGACTCCTTCTTTCGCCGCATTCGCTGCAAGAAATGCCTGTCCCTCTTTCCTGTTTTTTGCAGTCAGTGCGGCTTGTTGCTCGCCTTTTTTCTGCCCCATTTCCTGCTGAAATTCAGCCATACAAGCAGCCAATGCCGAATCACTCATCGCCGGCTTGGCGCCCGCGATAGCATCCTTAAGCCCCCGGGACAAAGCGTTGAAATCAACCTCCGGGAATTGTTCCTTAAGGTTTTTCCCGATGTTTAGACCAATGCCGTAGCTCGCCTTTTGGTTCTGGGTCTTCAACTCCGCCTTCTTCTGAGCCACGCCCGACAACGAAACGACAATAAGCGCGGCCAATGCCACCGATAAAACTCTCATAACATCACTCCTTCTTGGATGATTGATTGTGTGTTTTCTGCTAACCGATGCTTCTGCATATCCGCATAAGGCGGGATCGTGCGAACAACGCCGCTGAGGCAGGCCGGTGTAAAACCGTCAATGCGTGTGCTCCCATCGTTGCCTGTGGAAATGCAATGATATCAAATGCGCCGGACAATATAGTTGATTTTCGGTTATTGAAACAGAAGGAAACAAAACAAAATGGCCGCCATTAATTTTCTGGCGGCCACGGGTTCTTTCACCGATGTGACGATGAGAATTGCTACGGGGTTTTATAAATCGTAATGCCCCAGTGCGAACGATCGTCCGGTGGATCGTCGTTCCAGTCATTGAACGCGTGCGATCCGTCGGTGCGGTAATGCAGTTCATACTCACCCTTGTCGAGCGTGATGGATTTGTCGAAGAGCCGGTTCTTCTTCGCGCCTCCGGCCCACGACGTCGCGTCATAATCCATCGTCCACACTTTCTCTCCGGTGTCCGTATTTTTGATCCAACCGTAATCCGCCATTTCATCACCATCGGCGTCACCGACGGCATAGACACGAACTGTCGTCTTGGACGGAATCGTAAAGCGCTGATGTACGTGCTCGTCGTCCCGGACGCGAATCAGCTGCACAAGGACCCCTTGATCTTCATCTTCTTTGAACGACGAGACGATCTTCTCGTCAAAACTGCTCCCCGTGCCCATGATGGTAAGCCCCCAGTGCCCGGGATCGAACGGGGCATCGGCGTTCCAGTTGTCGTACGAATGGCTTCCGTCAGTTTGATAGCATGCCATGTAATCGCCTTTGGGGAGAGTAACAACCTCATCGAACAGTCTGTTCTTTTCCGCACCTCCGGCGTGGTAGGACGACCGTGGATCCATCTTCCATACTTTCTCGCGCGTTTTGGCATTAATGATCCAGCCATAGTCTGCCATTTCGCTGTTATCGTCCACCGATTCCCCCAGCGCATAGACCCGCACCCTCGCATCTTCCTTCAGCGTAAAACCTTCGCTTTTGTAATCGTCGTCCCGCATTTCCGTAAGTTCCACAATCACATTCTTGTCCTCATTGGCGGGATTGACGGCCTTGACAGCCTCGCGGTCCTTGTCGTTCGTCAGCGAAACAGTAACTCCATAGTTGAACGGATCGTATGGCGGTCTGGCGTTCCAATCGTCTGTCGAGTGGGTTCCGTCGGTCACGTAATAGAGTTCATACGAACCCTTGGGAAGTGTCACGTCTCCCTCAAACGCGATATTCTTTTTGGCGCCTCCTGCACGCTCTACATTTTTCAAATTCATGTCCCAAACACGCTGTCTGGTTTCTGCGTTGACCATCCAACCATAATCATTGACATCGTTGCCGCGTTGTCCTTCGCCGATTGCGTAGATGTGTACCTTCATTTCGCGGTCGACCTTCAGGTCCTTGCGGTACACAACGTCATCACCGACGCCCGTTTCCGCAACGAGAGCCAGTTGGTTTTTCCTGGGGGCTTCGAACGTTTGCACGGCCGAGGCTTCGTCAGCCGCAACGGCCAGTGTAATGCCCCACGTGTCTCTGGCGTAATCCATAAACTCGTCATAGCGTTCTTTGCTGTCCCCGCTGAAAACATCGAGCAAACCTCCGAAAATTCTATCGGGCGAATGATGAGATTTCCGGCGGTCGATGTTCATCGACCAATGAGACACGCCGCTGCCGGAAGCGAACCCATACGCCATGAAATAGACTTCGTATGACCCCTTCTTCAGTGTAATGTCTTTGTCGAACGAGCGGTGATCCGTCCTTCCGGAAGTGTTGTCCATCGTCATGTCCCAAACGACCTCGCGCGTATTGGCATCGATGATCCAACCCGCTGCATACATTTGGTTGGATTCGTCCTCATCGAATGCATCGCTCCAAAACGACCGGTCTCCACCACCTATCGCAGAGACGTGAACAGTAACATCTTTCGAAAGCGTGATACCTGCGCCGCGCACTTCTTCTTTTGTAAAATCCTTGAGTGTCACAACGGCAGTTCCCTTGTCCTTCGGTTGGCCGAATGCTGGGTTCCCAGGGGACGGATCGCTTCGTGTTCCCCCGATTGCTCCGAGAGAAATAAACGCCAGAGCCATGGAAAGGAAAAAGAATATCGATTTTGTCAGTGATGTCAGGTTCATTACCGGCTCCTCGTTTTTCGGGTGGAGGGATGATCAAAAGACTTCGGGTTGATACGGTTTTGTTGAGATGATTGTTGCGACAGCGAATTCGGTGAAAATAAGGCGTTTGGAGAAGGTCAAACGGGAGAGGTTCGAGAACTAATCAGGTTGCAGTGTCGTGAAGCCCCTGAATGCGGTCCGACTCGTAGATGTTGACGCCCGATCGGGTTTCCAACGCAACAAACACCATCGCTTTTGCAACAACCGCTGCCTCAATCGGCCGATACCGTTTGAGGGGGCCAGCCATCAGGAAGGCAAGCCCTTTCATTGCGGAGATCCCTGCCCGCTCGATGCTTCGGGATTCCTTGCGGTCACCGAGCAGAAGCGAAGGTCTGAAGAAATGGACTCCTTCGCACGGCAACTTTGCTATGGCGACTTCGGTTTCTCCTTTGATACGGTTGTAGAATATCGATGAACCCGGATTGGCCCCTACAGCTGTCACAACAAGAAGCTGATCCGCTCCATTCTTTGCGGCAATGGCACACGTCTGAACGGTATACGTGAAGTCCACTTTTCTGAATTCCTGCTGGGAGCCCGCCTTCTTGATCGTGGTTCCTAAACAGCAAAACACATCGTTTGCCCTGATGAGCGATGCACACTGGTCGAGCTTGTCGAAGTCAACGACGTGCTCTTCGATTTTCTGATGTTCCAGAAGAACGGGCCTGCGCACCAGGAGGATCACTTTGTCGTATTCGTCGGACTGAAGCAGAGATTGCAGACAGTGACCTCCGACCAATCCCGTTGCGCCCACAAGCAATGCAGTGCGTTGACTCATAATCCGTGCCTTTTCGAATTCAAAGTGGAGATGCGTTGATCAAAATGGAATTCGGTCACTTACCCGTGCTGTCAAGACTGAGTTTGTTTGTTGAGTTGAGCGAGACTCTGGAGGACTTCCGACCGTGGGAGATTGCCTTTCTCGAGTTCTTCGTCCGAGCGTTTGAGGAGTTGCTGATAGAATTTTCTTCCTTCGTCCGCAAACGATGCGTCCTCGTTCACCATATCGAAGAGAAGATCTTCGGCTTTGGCAAACCTTCCGATGGTCACGTACGTGGTGAAGAGTTTTTGTTGAATTGAAAATGGAAGCGAGTTGAGATCAAGATGTTCCGCAAGGAAGTCGACAGTCGTGATAAGCTCGCCCGGGATCTTCTCTTTCAGAAAGTTGATGGTTTCGGTGAGCAGGCTGAGAGACTTCAGATAGCTCGCGACCGCCTTGTCGTTGTCTCCCTGATCTTCGTAGACCTCACCCTCCGCTTTGAATATCTGCGCCGCAAGGGCACATTTCTCTGCGTCAAGGTCGTGGGCAACGCGCCAGAGGTGGATGAGGTCGTTGTCCGCGAGAGAATCCATCGCTTCAGGACCAAGGCCAAGGAACATCTTCCCCGCCTTCTTGATTTCCGTGATGGCCCCAAGATACTCCTTTGCATCCTTCTTCAGCAGCGCATTCGCAAGGAAGCGCGAGAGCTGCTCAATCATCCGCAATATGTAGTCTCTATTGATCATCTCATCGGTGCAGCAATTTCATCCTTGTCAGTTGATCCTTCAA
>CAZOIM010000185.1:4578-8015 GCA_964579855.1 uncultured Ignavibacteriaceae bacterium
ACTCCTTCTTGAGCCAGGACATATGTCAGAATTGCCAGACAGGCCGCGCCGAGCTCGAGTTCTCGCTCATCCACCTTGTCTATCGTGTCGTTGTCCGAGTGGTGATAGGAGAAGTACCTTTGCATTTCAGGAATCAACGCAATTTGTGGGACGTTCTTTTTCTCCATAAACGAAATATCGGTTCCTCCCCCTCCGGGAAGGATCCTGTCAGCCCAAATCGGACTGAAGAGATGGGCCCATCGGGCAATCTTCTGGAAGCGGACGGAGTCTGTGCTGACACCGAAACCCCGAGGCATAAATCCACCCATATCGGATTCGATCGCGGCAATGTGCGTTTCACCGGGCCGTTCTTTCGCCGCATAGGCCTCGCCCCCGCGTCCACCGTTTTCTTCGTTCATAAACGCGACAGCCCGTATTGTCCTTTTCGGCTTCAGGCCGAGTTGTTTCAACAAGCGAAGTGCTTCGATTGCTTGAACAACTCCGGCTCCATCATCGTGCGCCCCCTGACCTTTGTCCCAACTATCCAAATGTCCGCCTACGACGATCACTTCGTTGGGAAAATCAGAGCCGCGAATTTCCCCCACAACATTTGCCGATTCGACGTCGGGAAGCGTCTGACTCGAAACTACTATTGAGACCTTTAACGCAGCGTCGCTCTTCAGCAATTCGCTGAGTTGATTTGCACCCTGAGTGCTGATGGCTACCCCGGGCACTTTTTGTACTGAATCCACATAGCCCATGACCCCGGTATGTGGCACATTGTCCAGGTGCGGGGAGACCGAGCGGACAAGTGCCAAAACACCACCGGCTTTTGCTGCCTGGATAGCGCCGGCCCATCGTTGGTCAACTGCCCCTCCATAAGCCTCAAATGTATTGAATTTGGTTTCATCGAACGGCCGATTGAAAAACACGATTTTGCCTTTGGCCTTCGTTCCCAGATCATCAAGTTCTTTGAATGAATGCACCTCAACCACGCCCGCCGTAACGCCACTCTTCGGCGTGGCAACGCTGCCGCCTAATGCGGTGACGGCTATCGGAATTTTCTTTCCGGCGCCGAGTTGTATCGATCCCCCCTCGACATCTCCACGGACCCAGTGAGAAACCATACACGGTTCAAGGTGGACATTATCGAATCCACATTCCTGCATTTTGTGTTGGGCCCAAACCACAGCCTTCGCCGCACTTGGTGAACCGCTGAGGCGACTGCCGATTCCGGTCGTCAATTCGACCAGCGCATCGTAGGCTTTTCCCGACTTCAAGGAAGTGCTGAACACCGTCTGCGCAAGTGAGTCGTATTGTGTTTGGGCGGATGCAATTGAAATGAAGATGAAGAATGTGAGACTCTTTCTTGCGAGATTCAAAACCTGATTCATAGAGAGGGCTTCCTTCTTGAGAATACGTGAGAGGGTTAGATCGACCCAAAAGGTTCTGCGATCAAAAAAGCTTCTCGAAATCCGAGGTGTCTTTATGATCCCGTATCATCGTCCTGGGTTCGCGGTTGACCGTTAGCTGAAACACATCGGGCCTCGCGTAGTGTCCGGCTACATCCAGTTTCCAGCGCGGGCCCGTCATGAACGCGGGATCAACCTCGGCATAAAGAATTCCTTCCTGCTTGTTCAAGGGGCCGGCAATGAGTTTTCCGTCGGGATTCACAATCGCGCTGTCTCCAACGTTAATCCATTCTTTTGCCTTGTCGTAGAATTTCTTGAATTCGTAACGATCGGGAATATCCTTCAACTGCACGGGGCTGCAACATCCGACGACGTAGACCCTTCCTTCCTTTGCGATGTGTCTCAAGGTCGAAAGCCACGGCTCGCCATTGTCCCAGGTCGGGGCAACATATAATTGTGTTCCCCAGGCAAACATGGAATAACGGGCAAGGGGCATATAGTTTTCCCAGCAAATAAGCCCACCGAGTTTGCCTATTTTTGTATCGTAAACTTCAAGGGTGCTGCCATCTCCTTGTGCCCAGACCATCCGTTCGGGTGCTGTAGGGATGAGTTTTCTATGCTTGCCGAGGAGTTTGCCATCCTCGTCGATATACAGGATCGTATTGTAGAGGCTTGAACCGCTGGCTTCATTGTTCCGTTCGTTGACTCCCATAACCACATGGATACCTGCCTGTTTCGCAGCCCCGCAAAGCTTTTTCACGTCATCGCCTGATACTGTCACAGATTCTTTAAGAAGTTCGGCATAGAGTTCCGTCATGATCCGGTTTTCTTTCGGTGGGAGAACCCATATCCAGTCGGGATAGGTGGGAACAAATCCCTCCGGAAAAACTGCCAACTTCGCGCCTTCGCGTCCAGCAGTAGCAATGAGATCGCACGCTTTGTCAATCGTTGCCGAACGATCGAGAAATACTGGCGTTGCTTGTATTGCGGCAATGCAGAATTTTGATGCCCGCGTTGTAGTCATCTGTTCGAATGAATGAAAACGTGAAGATTCCTGCGTCGTGGGACGGTAGCAAAATATCGAGTATTACGGCCTGACTATCAACAGGTTTGTGGTGCTGGTCGCAACCAATTTCATGGCGGAATTGAACGCTTCCGCAGTCATGTAGATCGAGTTGGTGCCTCGAGCTTTGACTTCCGCATCAATTGTCACGGTGTCTCCCGCTTCCAGTCCCCGAAAGAACTGTGTATGGATGTCGAGAGTGATGCACGGGGTCCGGGCGGCGAGATAACTCAGAGGTCCGAACACATTGTCGAAGGCGGCGGTGAGAAAACCTCCCTGCATTTTCTTCTGCGGGTTGAGACTCGTGGCAAGAACAGGGAAGGATACTTTGAGCGATTTCCTTGAATGGTATTCGAGGAATTCACCTTTCATACTTGTAAAGCACTCCGGGGGGAACGGCATGTTTGCGCCAGCGTGTTTCTTGAATTCCTCCAGTTCGGCTGCCAGGATCGAAAGAGATTCTTTGTCCATGGGGTAAGTATTTCAGATTCGGTGGGTTGGGTGGCTTTCGTCTGCCGACAGATTTATTCAATAACCGCGCGATTCAGGAATTTTACCAGGGGGGCCGCATCTTCGCAGATCGCCGCAATCGTGTTTACAAGGGCTGGTTTATGGCTGGCGGCCTCAGGAAGCGATTTGCCGACAAAGAATTGCTTGAGTTTCAACCAGTCCGCCATGGGATGAGATTCATCATATCCCTTGGGAATTCGCTGTAGTTTGTTTCCCTCCAGCTTGCCAAAGGTTTTTTTGAATTTCCTGCCGCTGATAATTGCAAGAAATTCGTCAGAACGTTCCGAGACAGCCTTTCGAATTCCTTTAAGCTGATCCGAATCGGGCATGTAGATCCCGCCGCCGATGAACACCTCTCCCGGCTCGACATGAAAGTAATAACCGGAGCCTAGGAATCCCTTCTCCTTGCCCCGGAGAACAAAATGTGCCGCGATATGCGTCTTATAAGGAGTTTTATCGTTGCTAAAGCGGAC
>CAZOIM010000186.1:0-8001 GCA_964579855.1 uncultured Ignavibacteriaceae bacterium
ACATGCGATTTTCCGTATTACGATACGCGCCGAATCATTCTTCTTGATAGTTGCGAGCCTGGTTATTTCGAAAGTCAGATTGACGCGAGGATCTCTATATTCTCTGAAAACCAGAAGAACGCTTGAGAGCCTTCAGAACGACATACATGATAATCATAAGTAGGACTGCCAATGAGCCAAAAATTGCAATGGCCGTACTCGACCAGAAGCTTGTGAGACTGACTCCATACGAGAATTGGTCGCCCGTGAGAATGTTGGCCAGATGATTACCTGAAGGGAGAAAAACGCTATAGCAGTCATTCCCTTTCATGACCGTCGTTGGGATCGTGACCCCATCCACAGTTACCGAAGTAGGCAGGTTGCTCAACGCGACAAGCATTCTCTCTTTGGATTGATATTGGAGAACGAGATTGCGCGATCCATAGACTAATGACAAGATTTGTCCAGTGGCAGAGAGCAGTCGTGTCTGCAACTCCCGCGATGTAAATGTCCCAACTGTCCGTTGGTGTACGGTAATCCGATGATTCCCGGAAGGAATCAGGTAGCGTTCCGTCCGGTAAGGCATGATGGATGAACCGTCGACATCGATCTGAACGATGTTGGAGGGTAGTTGGAGGACGAAATCATAGGGAGATTCAACACTCCACCCGTTCTCTTCATTCTGATAGCGGACATCGCCCGCGGCGGCGTTTGGGAAGAACGAAAGATCCTGCGGATTCACGGTTTGTTCTGAATAGACACAGAATCGTGGCGCTCCCTTGGAAGCTCCGCGGATCAGTTCGTAACTTTCCGTTCCAGTTTGAATGAGCGTTGGGAAAGGGAGGACGGTCTTTCTATCACGGAAACTCAGGATGTTCAAATCCAACATGAGTTTCTCCGTGTCGCCAAGGAGGGAAGCGTACTGTCGTCCAATGGTTAAATACCTGCGAGGGTCCGTTGACCACCGTGATTGAGGATCTTCAACTTGTAGAATAAAACCATATTGCCGTTGAAGGGCCAGGATCTGGTTCATGTCGACACCAAGCTGTTCTCGCAGCTCTGGAGTCCCTAACTGGTCTTGCGCAGTGACAATGACCTGAAATCCGGGTTTTTGTGATGCAATATTCATGAAAGCATTCAGGAGAACCCGATAAACCTGTTCGAGTTTATGAGTGCGATAGGTTATGATTGTATCCCGAACAGCCTCGTTTGTTTTCCAGTATTGGGGAGACTGCGGATCGAAGACTGAAGCAAGGTCAATGTGGTATTCACGCTTGAGTTCTTTCTGCGCGCTCGGATGTCCGGGAGTGAACAGGTCAGGGTCAACAAATCCTCGTCCGGATTCGAAGTAGAGTTCCGCAAGATTGACACCGTCCCAGTCGTATGCTGAAAGAAGTGCCGAGAACTTGCCGAGCATGGCTTGTACGCATTGGGTGTCAGTGAGCGCAACAGCAAAACGCCAGGCTGCAGGTGTATCGCGGCCTTTGTAGTTCTTTTCGCGCCATTCAGGATGATTCTTCCAAAACATTTCGCTTACCTCAGGTGGTTCAAGCCACGCATAGACGAGAATCCCATTGGCATGCGCCAGTCGGATGAGTCTGGCATAGTCGTAGGTGTATTTTGGATACTCATGCCATCCGCCAACGTGGACAATGCGGATGCCCTCCGTCACCCACAAGCGGATCAAGTTCTCGATGCTATAGTTCTTTCTCAGTCCGGGTTCAAAATACATTTCAGTCTGTTCCCTTCGAACGATCGGTCGAAGGTGAAAATACCGTTTCACGTACTCGAGGAGGAACGGATATCGCGAATATCCCAATGGTGTATAGGGATCGAATCGTGAACTGATGAAAATAATTCTTCCTTTGTCATGATTCATCCCGACGACAAGGGGGGCATCCGTGATATCATCGGAAGCAAAGACTGCATCTGCCTTGTTGACGTCAAATCTTGGAACCAGCTCGGAATACTGCCACGCGATTCGTTCTTCCGGAAAAAATCGGTCGTGGATACCACGAACAGAAAGTCGGGAAGCGGTGAAGTGAACGCCAAAATCTTCTGCAAAATCGGTTCGAGCGTCCAGAATGAGCTTCACTCCGGCGGAGACAAAACTTTCGATGGTCGTTGCATCGCTGTCATTGAGCGAGTCGGCGACAGAGAAAGGGAGGACGATCAGGTTGTATGGACTGAGATCGACTTTCTGCCCGAGAAAAAGAGTGTCCACACGGATATTGACACTGTGGAAGACTGAAGCAAAGGAAGCCTGATCATTGTATGCTGCACCTCTGGCAAAATGGTTCCAAAACAGGAGCACGCGGGCCGGCTGCCACGATTCATCGGATGAAAACACGTTTTGATACATCTTTTCAACGTTAAGAACTATGCGTTCGACGAACGAAGGCTCTGTTTCACGAAACTCGAGCGGTTCTGCTCTGTAGAATCCACCGGGCTCGAGGGAAACATGGCGAGTCACCGGCCCGAGAATTCGATTTTCGGAAATGACCCGGTTTGTCAATGAAGCATTCTTGTCGTAGGAGGCTTCAAGCAAGTACTCATCATTCAGTGTTAGTGTGTATTGTTGGTCGCCAGTCAGGATAATTCTATCGCGAGTCCGGACCCAATGAGTTTGGTCACGCATGTCGAGCCACGTGTATCCAAGCCCCTGGATACCATCGACGAGTTGTTCCAGCAACTCAAGATTGAGAAACGAGTGAAAGAATGCCGTGGCGATCCCGTCCCGTACATACATGAGAGACTTTGCATCCTTGATCATGTTCCTTACAACATTTCGACTGACAGCTATATTTGAATCAAGCGGAACGTAACCCAGGTTCTCGGGGTAGATGGTCTGTCCAAAAATATCTTTCCTGATTTCGTATGGAAAGAACTGACTGTAGTCTTCGTTCTCGATCGCAAGGCGCTGTTCGCATGCAGTACTAAAGTATCGGGCAACAGTCCGATAGAGTTTGAATGAAGCCGTATAATGTGGTGTTTCCCAAACCAAAGGGTAGAGTCCATTCTTCATAAACTCCTGGATTCCCGTGTCGAGTTTTCTGGCGATCCCTTCTTCTGTCTCGCCTTTGATGGGTTTGTTCGTTCCGCCATCCCAAAATTCATAGTCGCTCGCCGTCACGCCTTTATATTGGTGCGTCACCCCGTGCATGACAATGGTCCCGCCGTTGCGGACCATATATTGCAGGGCATCCACGAGTTCCGGTTTATCGGACAAGCTCAGACGAGTGCCTTCTCCGGGGTCCACAAAAAACGGGATGACTCCAACCATAAACGGGATTCCACGCGATGAAAGGATATCTGCAATTTCTCGCAAAGCATTTGGATTGTCGAAGACACTGACGTCCTCGATACGAATCATCGCCTGGTGCGAACGCTCGTGATCGACACGGAGGATGTCGTGCAAATAGTCCGCAAAATAGACGTATGAACTGCCGGGGACTGCATAGGAAAACGGAGAGTCTGCGAAGAAAAGAAGATTGCGTGATTGGATTGCGTAGGGTGTTTCACGATGCAAAGAGGTTGAATAAGCAGTTGCACGCGTGTGCGCAATGCGTGAATCGTTGATCTTGACCAGCCCTATGTGGGGATCCCCTTTCGTGAATGTCGCATTTCCGACACGGACTTCATTGTATGGGATTACGGAATCCACTGTTGCGACGCTGAATCCAAACTTGTGTTTTGTATCGTAGCGCCTGGAGAATTCAGCCATTCCTGTTCCAAGCCATATCACTGGTTTGTTGGTGCTGAAGACATCCTCCAGGAATTTCGATGGCGGGTTATTCTTGGCGTGAAACCCCGCGTAGAACGTATAGTCGAAATCGTTGAGTTTACCTGGGCTGTAGTCGGTAACCCCGATGATGGTGGTCGAAACGTCGAAATGACCAAGGAGTTCAGCAAGTTGGCGGCCGTCCCCGATCGCTTCATTGGTTAATTCAGTTTGACCTTCAGTCACGATGAGTATTTTCTGCTGGATCTCTTGAGCCTTAACCCATGGAGAAGAGGTGAGAAGTAAAAGAGGGAAGATTACCAGGCTTAGGCAACGGACGGTCAGTCGAATCACGGTACGATCCGCATGTGCGACATGAAATTGCGTTTCTCTTAATGAGTATGGTTCGATCACGGTTATCGACAAATTAAAATTACCAGAATGTGTTGGTGGAATCAAGGAATATTAAAAATTTGTGTAATTAATCCCGTGAGCACGCCATCTTTTCTAAGTGCGTTACATGAGGTAGGAGAAAATGATTATGCTTTCACGAAGGAGATGAACGATGTCGAAGAATAGTCTAAAGACGAAACGTGCATCGTTGCATCTATGGATTGCACTGGCTTCCATTCTTATCGCCACCCCAACAACGATGCGGGCGCAGGCGGATACCACTGACGAGAAGGAGACATCCTGGACAGCTTCGGCACACAGCCAGTATCAAAACAAAGACATCAGCAGGGGCGTTGATCTAAGCAATGATCTTGCATTGCTTCTTTACGGTGTGCGACTTGAGCATTCGATTGGATTCTCATTAGATTTCAGTGGAGCAAGTCTGCTTGGTTCCGGAGGAGGATTCGATCGGTGGGGCGTTGCTCTGGATTAGTCCCATGCAGCATTATTGTGGCTGATTTTGTCAGCATAGGCCAAACTTGCCAATAATATCAGCGATTTCCCATGGGCACTAGGATTGACGCATTTGAAGGAGTTCTAACGGAACTTTTTGGTTAAACGGAGAGTTTTGATAGCAGAGCAAGAAACATGAGAATATTTAACCACCATCCATTTAAGCTCCATCCGCAACGCACTTCGTGTTGTTGTGCCCTTCACCTTGCCGCTCGGCAATCGTGTTGTTGTTGAAGCACGAGCACACTTTAGTTCCTTCGTTTATCAAAATTTACTGTATCTAAAAATTGGAGTTGCAAAAACTCCGAATCTTACTATTCAATCATTATGTTCACTGATAATAAAATCAACGATATTCGTCAGGATAAAGTGATTGCCCGAATTGGGAACACTCCACTCCTTATTCTTGATCATATCGTGACAAATCCCCGAGTCACCATAGCGGCCAAAGCCGAATGGTTTAACCCCGGCGGATCCATCAAGGATAGAGCGGCTCTGAAGATGGTGATGGATGGGGAACGGACTGGGGCATTGAAAAAGGGGAAGACGATCATCGACGCGACGAGCGGAAATACCGGCATTTCCTATGCAATGATCGGATCCTTGCTCGGATATCGGGTTGAACTCGTTGTGCCCGCCAACATCAGTACCGAGCGAAAAAGGATCATCGAGGCCTTCGGTGCGTCGTTGACATACTCTGATCCATTGGAAGGCACCGACGGCGCACAAGAACTTGTAAAATCCATCGTATCAAAGAAACCGGAAATATACTTTTATCCGGATCAATATAACAACGCGTCGAATTGGCAGGCGCACTACGATTCGACCGGACCGGAAATTCTTCAGCAAACGAATGCACCGATTACTCATTTCGTTTGCGGACTCGGCACTACCGGAACATTTGTTGGGACGGCTCGCCTCCTAAAGGAAACGGATCCTTCCATCCAATGCATTTCTGTTCAACCAGACTCAGCTTTTCACGGACTCGAAGGGTTGAAGTACCTTCCTACGGCAAGAAGACCCGGAATTTTCGATGCAAAACTTGCGGATCGAAATGTCGAGGTTCCAACGGAGGAAGCCTACGCAATGGTAAAAAGACTGGCGCGGGAGGAAGGGTTACTTGTCGGAGTTTCGTCCGGCGCTGCCGCAGTTGCCGCTATCGATCTTGCAAACGAAGTTGACGAGGGCGTTGTCGTTACGATATTTCCGGACGACGCCAGCAAATACTTGAGTGACAAGTTCTGGGGGAGATAAACCGGAATGCTGAAGTTGGAAAATCGATTGGTTGAAGTAATGAAGGAACACGCCGGCCGAATGTACCCGGAAGAATGCTGCGGGGTTCTTCTTGGAAAGAACGAAGGAAACGAAAAGATCGTTCTTGATGCAATCGAAATTGATAATTCTATTCAGCAACAGCGGACGAGGAGGTTCATAATCACTCCGGAAGATTATCGTAACGCAGAGACGAAGGCCACCACGAAGGGAATGGATATACTGGGTTTCTACCATTCCCATCCCGATCACCCAGCGCGCCCTTCACAATTTGACCTTGATCATGCATTCCCCACGTGGTCTTACATGATCATTGGAGTGGACAAAGGTATTCCCGTGGCCATGGCTTCATGGTTATTATTGGATGATCGATCCCGGTTCGAGGAAGAACCATTTGAGATAGCGATCGCAAATTAGAACTTCGGTTCAATGAGAGGAGAGGTTATGAATGTTAAAGTAATGATTCCAACGCCTTTAAGAGCTTATACTGAGAAAAAAGACTCTGTCTTTGTTGAGGGAAAAACTGTCGGAGAACTTCTTGTGAGGCTGACGACGCAACATGCACAGCTTAGAAAACATCTTTATGCCGACAATGGTGCGTTGAGAAATTTTGTGAATGTTTATGTCAACAACGACGACATTCGGTACCTGAACAATGAAGACACCGTCATCAAAGAGAGCGATGTTGTGAGTATCATCCCTTCCATTGCAGGAGGGAGGAACTAACCATGCTGAACAAGCAGGATCCCACGGATCTCAACAAGATCGAATTGAGCAAGGATGAAATCCGGCGGTACGGCCGACATCTCATCATGCCCGAGGTTGGGCTTGATGGTCAGAAACGTCTTAAAGCGTCAAGTGTGCTTCTCATAGGTGCCGGCGGTCTTGGTTCGCCACTCGCTTTGTATTTGGCAGCCGCAGGAGTCGGGAGAATCGGGATTGTTGATTTCGACGTGGTAGATCAGTCCAATCTGCAGCGTCAGGTGATTCACAATACCGAATCGGTCGGCAAACCGAAACTCCAGTCAGCGACTGAAAGGATTTTCTCAATCAATCCCTATGTGCACGTCGAACCGTATGAGACGCACCTCACTTCGGAAAACGCGCTCGAAATTCTCAAAGATTATGATGTCGTTGTTGATGGTACGGACAATTTTCCCACTCGCTATCTGGTCAATGATGCTTGTGTTCTTCTGCACAAGCCCAATGTGTATGGAAGCATATTCCGATTTGAGGGACAGGTATCCGTATTCGATGCTGATCGGGGGCCGTGTTATCGATGCTTGTATTCTGAACCTCCTCCACCCGGACTCGTTCCCAGTTGTGCTGAAGGAGGAGTCCTTGGCGTGCTTCCGGGAATCATCGGCACTCTGCAGGCTAGTGAAACGGTGAAGCTCTTATTGGGAATTGGTGAGCCCCTGATCGGACGGCTGCTGCTTTTTGAGGCACTGAAAACCGAATTTAGAGAATTGAAGTTGCGGAAGAATCCAGACTGTCCAATCTGTGGTACGCATCCGACGATTCTTACGCTCATAGACTACGATGCCTTTTGTGGGATTACCCCGCCTCCTTCAACGAATGGGCACGAGTCGCGAGAGATTACCGTCGAAGAGCTTAAGCGTCATCTTGACAATCACGACGAGGTTTTTATTCTCGATGTGCGTGAACCTCACGAATATCAGATCGCAAACATCGGTGGATTCCTCATTCCACTCAACGATCTTCCGACCCGCGTTCATGAGCTCGATTCTTCGAAGGATATCGTGGTTCACTGCGCAAGCGGAATCCGAAGTGCGAGGGCCGTGAATTTCCTGGCCGAAATGGGATTCAAGAAAGTAAAAAACCTTGTCGGCGGGATTAACGCCTGGGCAGAGAAAATTGATGAGAATGTATCGCGCTACTGATTCAGCACGTCAATCATTGAACAAAACTACAATGGGGAGCTGCCGTCGACTCCGCAGCTGTATAGAAGACTATTCTTTGTTCCTCACAAGAACTCTCCCTGTCTGAGCAGCAAGCGTTACCGTCAGAGTTCCGTCGTTTGTAAACAATTCTTCGTTTCCATTCATCACGTCCGAATATGAAGCCTTAATATTCAAAGGGAGCGTGACCGTTTCCGCCGT
>CAZOIM010000187.1:0-7890 GCA_964579855.1 uncultured Ignavibacteriaceae bacterium
CGTTCAACAGTTTTCTGCAGAGCGACGTTCCTCCTCACCGGAGGAAGAAGATGGGGCTTCAACAGGTCTTTGAGACGAACTTTCCCATCAGCGATGCACGGGAGAATTTCCTTCTCGAGTTCATAGAATATTATGTCGAAAAGGCGAAGTATTCAGTCGTGGAGTGTCAGGAACGTGGTCTCACCTACGCAGTACCTCTGAAAGCGAAACTCCGGCTCTCTTCGAAAAAAGAAGGGAGCAACGAGTTCACAGATTCCATTGAACAGGAAGTCTATCTCGGAAATCTCCCCGCGATGACATACCGTGGTACCTTTATTATCAACGGTGCCGAGCGCGTCGTCGTAAGTCAGCTGCACCGTTCCCCCGGTGTGTTCTTTGGCGAATCGGTCCATCCCAATGGCACGATGATGTATTCGGCACGCATCATTCCGTTTCGCGGTTCTTGGGTCGAATTTGCGACGGACATCAACAATGTCATGTACGCCTATATTGATCGCAAAAAGAAATTTCCGGTCACAACGCTATTGCGCGCTCTGGGTTACTCCTCCGACGATGAGATCCTTGATCTGTTCAACCTCGTCGAAGAAGTCGATGTACAGAAAGTAAATCTCAAGGAATACCTTGAACGCAAGATCTGCAGTGATATCTTCGACAAGAAGACTGGTGAGATATTTATCAACAAGGATGCAAAGCTTACCGAAGAACACATCAAGCAAATCAAAAAAGCGGAAATCAAAAAGATCCGTCTCCTGAAGACAGATGCGGTCGCTGAAGGTTCCGTCATCGCGAACACGATCATGAAAGACGTGGCGCGCTCCGAAGAAGACGCGCTCGAAACTATTTATCAACAACTCCGGTCGGGTGAAGCACCAGATCTCGATACAGCGAAGAATCTCATCGATCGCTTGTTCTTCAATCCCAAACGCTACGATCTTGGTGACGTAGGTCGTCATCGGATGAATTCCAAGCTTGCGCTCAGTACGCCCGAGAATGTAACGGTATTGACGAAGGATGATATTGTCGCGATCGTCAAGTACTTGATTGAATTGCAGCAAGGCAAAAAGGCGGTCGATGACATCGACCATCTCGGCAACCGCCGCGTCCGAACAGTCGGCGAGCAATTGGCGCAGCAGTTCAATATCGGATTGTCGCGTATGACTCGGACAATCAGGGAACGGATGAACATCAGAGATGCCGAGTCCCCGACGCCACAAGATCTCGTGAATGCTCGTACGATTACGAGCGTCATCAATGCGTTCTTTGGAACAAACCAGCTGTCACAGTTCCTTGATCAGACCAACCCCTTGTCGGAAATGACGCACAAACGTCGAGTTTCTGCTCTCGGACCCGGTGGGCTTACGCGTGAACGTGCTGGATTTGAGGTCAGAGACGTCCACTATACGCACTACGGTCGACTTTGCCCGATTGAAACGCCTGAAGGTCCGAACATCGGATTGATATCGTCATTGTGCATCCATGCACGGATCAATGATTTTGGATTTATTGAAACTCCATACCGGAAGGTGAAAGGTGGAAAGGTTCAGGAAGATATCGAATTCCTGACGGCGGAAAAGGAAGACGAAGTGACGATTGCCCAGGCGAACGCTCCCCTCGACAACAAAGGACACTTCACTGAGGACAAAGTTAAGTCTCGCTTCCAGAGTGACTATCCACTTGCCGAACCGGACAAGATTCAGTTCATGGATGTTGCTCCAAATCAGATTGTGAGTGCGGCTGCTGCGCTGATTCCGTTCCTCGAGCACGACGATGCAAACCGTGCGCTGATGGGATCGAACATGCAACGCCAGGCGGTGCCGCTCTTGCAGCCCGAAGCACCCATCGTCGGAACAGGACTTGAAGAAAAACTCGCACGTGATTCGCGTACGGTCGTTACCGCAGAACGGGCGGGAACGGTCGAATCCGTTTCGGCCGATACCATCGTCGTTAACTACGATATTGATGAGACCAGCACCGAAGCAATTATCAGCTTCGATGACAAACGGCGCGTCGAATACAATCTCACAAAATTCCTGCGAACCAACCAGGACACATGCATCAATCAAAAGCCAATCGTGAAAGCAGGTCAGCGGTTCAAGAAGGGTGATGTCCTTGCAGACGGTTGCGCGACGGACGACGGAGAGCTTGCACTCGGAAGAAATATCCTGGTTGCATTCATGCCGTGGCGTGGATACAACTTTGAAGATGCTATTATCGTGAGTGAACGGATTGTGGCAGAGGATATCTTCACTTCGATCCACGTCGAAGAATTCGAACTTCAGGTCCGCGACACAAAACGTGGAGAAGAAGAACTTACGCGCGAGATTCCGAACGTCAGTGAAGAAGCGACCAAAGATTTGGACGAAAACGGAATAATCCGCGTAGGTGCAGAAGTAAACGAAGGAGACATCCTGATCGGTAAGATCACTCCCAAAGGAGAGACAGATCCCACGCCCGAAGAGAAATTGCTGAAGGCAATCTTTGGAGAAAAGGCCGGTGATGTGAAGGACGCTTCGTTGAAGGCACCTCCGGGTATGAGAGGTATCGTCATCTCGACGAAACTCTTCAGTCGGAAGAAAAAAGATACCGAAAGTAAAAAAGAAGACAAACGTCTTCTGGAAGGCCTTGAACGATCACGAAAACGCGATCTCAAGGAACTCGATGAAAAGCTCGGCAAGAAGCTCGACCTCCTGCTCGATGGGGAAAAGTCGGCTGGTATCCGCGATATGGACGGAGCAATGACAATCCGAAGTGGCACTGCTCTGAAGGAGGATACATTCCAAACCACCGAGAACCTCGGCAAGCTTGACTACAATCAAGAGTGGGTGGATGATAAACGAAAGAACAACACGATTGTCAAGATTTACGAGAACTACCGCCAGAAGCTGAGCGAATTCGAAGAGATGTATCGTCACGAGAAGAACAAAATTCAACTCGGAGACGAGCTGGCTCCTGGAATTGTTCAATTGGCCAAAGTCTACGTCGCCAAGAAGCGAAAGCTTTCCGTCGGCGATAAGATGGCTGGTCGCCACGGGAATAAAGGCGTCGTCTCGACGATAGTTCCTGTCGAAGACATGCCGTTTCTTCCGAACGGCCAATCCGTCGATATCATTCTCAATCCTCTGGGCGTTCCGTCAAGAATGAATATCGGCCAGCTGTTTGAAGTGGCTCTCGGATGGGCCGGCCGGGTGTTGGGTGAACAGTTCTCAACCCCGATATTTGATGGCGCATCCTGGGAACAGGTGGCGGAGAAATTGCAGGAGGCCGGCCTGAGTCAGAACTCGAAAACAGTTCTCATTGACGGGCGGACCGGAGACCCCTTTGACCAGGAAGTTACCGTGGGGTTCCTCTATATGATGAAACTCTCGCACATGGTCGATGACAAGATTCACGCTCGTTCCATTGGACCTTATTCGCTCATTACGCAGCAACCTCTCGGCGGTAAGGCCCAATTTGGTGGACAGCGCTTTGGAGAAATGGAAGTGTGGGCTCTGGAAGGTTACGGAGCGGCACACGTTCTCCAGGAGATCCTTACAGTCAAGTCTGATGACGTGGTTGGCCGTGCGAAAGTCTATGAGGCTATCGTTAAGGGTGAGAATTTGCCCGAGCCGAATGTCCCTGAATCCTTCAATGTCCTAGTGCGTGAGCTCCAGGGATTGGGGTTGGAAGTTAAGATTGAGTGATTTGTTCCAGCAGTGGACAATCAACTGATGCCCGCCACGACGGCGGACAGTTCAAACGAAATGTGGAGGTAGCATGGCATTTACAATGAATGATGCAGCAGCTCGTAAGACCTTTTCAAAGATCACCATCAGTCTCGCATCCCCGGATATGATTCTCGCCCGGTCTCACGGCGAAGTCACCAAGCCGGAGACAATCAATTACCGATCATTTCGTCCTGAAAAGGATGGGCTGTTCTGCGAAAAAATATTTGGACCGACGCGTGATTGGGAATGTCATTGCGGCAAGTACAAAAGGATCCGCTACAAGGGGATCACGTGTGATCGCTGCGGCGTTGAAGTTACGCAAAAAAGTGTCCGGCGTGAACGTCAGGGCCACATCGCGCTTGCGGTCCCCGTCGTGCACATTTGGTATTTCCGTTCATTGCCTTCGAAGATTGGCTATGTTCTGGGCATTGCTTCAAAAGAACTCGAAAAAATAATCTATTATGAGTCCTACGTTGTTGTCAATCCAGGAACTACCGGATTGCAGAAGCTTGACCTCATCTCCGAAGATCAGTATCTCGAGATACTCTCCTCGTTACCGGAATCTAATTTCGATCTCGAAGACATCGATCCAAAGAAATTTGTGGCAAAAATGGGCGGAGATGCGATTAAGGATCTGCTGAGTCGCGTCAAAATTGAAGAATTGGCTGTCGAGTTGCGTGATCAAGTGGGGACAGAGACTTCCGTCCAGAAGAAACAGGAAGCACTGAAGAGACTCCGTGTTATTGAGTCATTCCGACAAAGCGACACAGAGGCTCCAAATAAGCCCGAGTGGATGGTGTTGGGTGTCATTCCTGTAATTCCTCCGGAACTTCGGCCGCTCGTACCGTTGGAAGGTGGCCGGTTCGCAACGTCCGATCTCAATGATCTGTACCGAAGGGTGATCATTCGAAACAATCGTCTCAAGCGATTGATCGAGATCAAGGCCCCGGAAGTAATCCTGCGCAATGAAAAGAGAATGTTGCAGGAGGCGGTAGATTCGTTGTTCGACAATTCGCGTCGTGTAAATGCTGTCCGCAGTGACAACAACCGCGCGTTGAAATCGCTCTCCGATATGCTCAAGGGAAAACAGGGACGGTTCCGACAAAACTTGCTGGGAAAGCGTGTAGACTATTCCGGCAGGTCTGTCATTGTCGTCGGTCCGGAATTGAAACTCCACGAGTGTGGGCTGCCCAAGGACATGGCAGTGGAATTATTCAAGCCGATGATTATTCGCAAATTGATAGAACGCGGCCTGGTGAAGACCGTCAAGAGTGCTAAGAAAATGGTTGACAAGAAAGGACCCGAAGTGTGGGACATTCTTGATCACATTATTGACGGACATCCGGTTTTGTTGAACAGAGCTCCTACGCTTCACCGATTGGGCATTCAGGCATTCCAGCCTGTTCTTGTTGAAGGAAAAGCGATACGGATCCATCCGATGGTCTGCACAGCATTCAACGCAGATTTCGACGGTGACCAAATGGCTGTTCACGTACCCTTGTCGTACGAAGCTCAGCTGGAAGCGCGAATGCTCATGCTTTCAAGCCACAATATCCTGTCTCCTGCGAGCGGTGCACCAATTGTGACGCCGACACAAGATCAGGTTCTCGGCTGTTATTATTTGACGAAATCCAAAACAGGTGAAATGGGCGAAGGAATGGTTTTCTCTTCGCCGAATGAAGTAATCATCGCGCACGACCAGGGAAAAGTGGCTCTTCATGCCAGGCTTAAAGTACGCGTGAATGGTGCGCTGGTCGAGACGACGACAGGTCGTGTCATATTCAATGAGATCGTACCATCAGATCTGCCATTCATCAACGAGTTACTGAATAAGAAGCGTCTCGTTCAGATTATCGCGACCGTCTTTCGACGTTGTGGAAATCTTATTACAGCCCAGTTCCTGGACAAGCTCAAGACTCTGGGTTTCACGTACGCCACACGGGGAGGACTCTCGGTATCCGTCGGAGACGTCATCATTCCAAAAGAGAAGCAGGAAATGGTTCTCAAAGCAATGAAGGATGTCGAAAGCGTCGATTCTCAGTATTACCGAGGATTCATTACGAACGGCGAGCGCTATAACAAAGTAATCGATATTTGGACGAGAGCGACAAGCAGGATTGCCGAACGACTCTTCGACGCTCTGCAACACGATCGAGAGGGGTTCAATTCTCTCTATATGATGGTCGACTCGGGTGCTCGAGGTTCCAAAGAGCAAGTCCGTCAGCTCGCCGGAATGCGCGGATTGATGGCGAAGCCCCAGAAGAGCATGTCGGGAGCCACGGGCGAACTCATCGAAAACCCGATTATCGCAAACTTCCGCGAGGGACTTTCGATCCTTGAGTATTTCATTTCAACGCACGGTGCTCGTAAAGGTCTTGCTGATACGGCTCTCAAAACAGCTGATGCCGGATACCTGACGCGCCGACTTATCGACGTTGCCCAGGATGCTATTATATCCGAACTGGATTGCGGCACCATTCAAGGTGTTGTAACAGGTGCGTTGAAGGAAGGCGAGGATATCAAAGAACCGTTGGCGGAACGAATTCTCGGTCGCGTCTCCGTGCACGATGTCGTCGATCCTATTACCGGAGATATCATCGTTGAATCTGGCGATACAATTGACGAAGACAAAGCTCAGAGAATCACAGAAACTTCAATTGAGACCGTTGAGATACGCTCCGTGCTTACGTGCGAGTCGAGACGCGGCATATGCGCAAAATGCTATGGCCGAGATCTAACAACGGGAGTGCTTGTTGAATCGGGCACCGCGGTAGGTGTTATTGCTGCGCAATCCATTGGCGAGCCTGGAACACAACTGACACTTCGGACCTTCCACACGGGAGGTACCGCGAGCTTGATTGCATCGCAGTCTCAGATTATTTCCAAGTTCGACGGTAAACTGCAATACGATGGGATCAAGTATATTGACTATGTCATCGGAGAGGACAAGCGTCCGATCGTCTCTGGTCGGAGTGGCGTGATCAATATCCTCGATTCTGATAACCGCATCCTCACGAAGTACGATGTTCCGTACGGTGCAATCCTGATGTTGCGCGATGGTGCGAAGGTGGCAAAGGGTGAACTGATTTATGAGTGGGATCCCTACAACGCCGTGATTGTCTCGGAAGTCAAAGGTACCGTGAAGTACATCGACTTGAAAGAAAATGTCACGTATCGGGAAGAACCTGATGAGCAGACGGGGCACATTCAAAAAGTCATCATTGACAGTAAAGAAAAGAGTCTCATCCCCGCATTGACGGTAGTGAATGCAAAAGGACAGAAACTTGCAAACTACCCGATCCCGACTCGGGCGCATCTGATCGTCGATGATGGAGAAGAAATCGAGGCAGGTGCAACGCTTGTTAAAATCCCGCGAGATATCGGCAAGACAAGAGACATCACGGGAGGATTGCCTCGAGTTACGGAATTGTTCGAAGCAAGACATCCTGGTGATCTTTCGGTCGTCAGCGAGATTGACGGGATCGTGACTATTGGACAGCCAAAACGCGGCTCACGTGAAGTTTTCGTTCAGAGTCACGACGGAAAAGATAAGAGAACATACATGGTTCCTCTTGGCAAACATTTGCTGACCCAGGATAATGATCTTATCCGTGCCGGCGAGAGGATTTCTGCAGGAGCAATCGATCCCCACGACATCCTGAAGATCAAAGGTACGACGACCGTACAGGAATATCTCGTGAACGAAATTCAGGAAGTGTATCGGATGCAGGGTGTGAAGATCAACGACAAACACATCGAGATCATCGTCAGACAAATGATGCAGAAGGTACGCATCGTCGATCAAGGTGACACAAAGTATCTTGAAGGCGATCATGTAGACAAAGCAAAACTCCGAGATGAGAACGAGGGTCTCATGGGCAAGATGATCATCGTCAGCAAAGGTGATTCGAAGCTGAGGAACGGAGCGGTTTTGACGAAAAAAGCTTTGCGCGAAACGAATACTGACCTCAAGAAAAAGACCAAGAAAGTGATCGAATCCCGTGAGGCTGAGGCGGCGACTTCCGAACCAATTCTCCTTGGTATCACGCAGGCTTCGTTGACGACAGATAGTTGGATCTCGGCGGCATCGTTCCAGGAGACAACAAAAGTCCTGACGGATGCGGCGATTGAATCAAAAGTGGATATGCTGTTGGGTCTGAAGGAGAATGTGATCATGGGGCACCTG
>CAZOIM010000188.1:0-7841 GCA_964579855.1 uncultured Ignavibacteriaceae bacterium
GGAGCTTGGAGGAGACAAAAGTCAATGGATCAGGGATACGTTTTTGTATACCAAGGGACTCTTCCCAAAAATAAAGGCCTTGACCTGGTTTAACATCAACAAGGAAACAGACTGGCGAATCAACTCGACATCTGCTGCAACACTGGCCTATCAACAAAATGTCGCTGACGGATATTTCCTTGCCCACATCGAGACCACAGGTGTACAAAGAGAACGGCCTTCCGGCCGGCAAGCAGGGCTGCTGCCACCTTCTCCAAATCCATCGAACGGTGGAGTGCAGTTTTCCTTCGTTATCACAGAAGCTGCAAAAAGCAATTTGCGAATCTACAACCTTCTCGGACAGGAAATCCGTTTGATCGGTGACAACATGCTCCGCGAAGGCCAGCATACGTGGTACTGGAACGGGCGGGATAAGGGAGGGCGGGAACTGCCTTCGGGAATGTACATCGCAGTCCTCCAGGCAAATCAATTACGATATTCTCAAAAACTCATACTCACGAAGTGACTATTGCCATGAATCTGACGAAGATGTTCATCACCCGAACAATCTGCTCAAGTATTTTGATCCTTCTGTTATGGACGATGGCGGTAGCCAGTCATCCTTCCGCAAAACGATCGGCCGACATCGAAAGATCCATTGATTCTCTTCTGAAGAGAATGACACTCGAAGAGAAAGTGGGTCAGATGACGCAAGTGACCATCGACGTCGTTTCCGTGGGATCGGATGGCCGTCAGGAACCGCATGCAATTGATGATGCCAAGCTTGAAAAGGCCATTCTTCAATACAACGTCGGATCGATCATCAATGTGGGTCCATCGTGGTACTCCTATGACCACTGGCACGATGTCATCACAAAAATACAGGATGTCGCAACAAAAAAATCTCGGTTGAAAATCCCAGTGCTCTATGGAATCGATGCGATTCACGGTGCCACCTACACCAATGGTGCGACGTTATTTCCGCAATCGATCGGTCTGGCTGCAACGTGGAATCCCGACATTGCAAAACACATCGGTGACATCACAGCTCTCGACGTACGTGCATCCGGAATTCCGTGGAATTTTCATCCAGTCCTCGACATTGGCCGTCAACCGCTTTGGCCAAGATTCTGGGAAACATACGGAGAAGATGTGTATCTCGCCAAAACCCTGGGAAGCGCATATATCGACGGGCTTATGGGCGATGATATGAGTTCGGAGACTAAACTTGCTCCGTGTCTGAAGCACTATGCCGGATACAGTTTACCCATCAGTGGAAAGGACAGGACTCCTGCATGGATCGATGAACGCATGATGAGACAGTATGTCCTCCCGACGTTCGAAGCAGCTGTGAAAGCTGGTGTCCCCACGGTGATGGTGAATTCATCGGAAATCAATGGCATTCCGGGTCACGCCAACTATCATCTTTTGACAGAGATCCTGAAACAGGAATGGAAGTTCGAGGGATTTGTCGTCTCCGATTGGCAGGATATAGAGCGTCTTCATACGCGGGATGGAGTGGCAAAAACGCCGAAGGAAGCGGCAAGGATTGCCGTCATGGCTGGAATCGACATGAGCATGGTGCCGCTCGACTACAGCTTCTATGATTATGTCCTCCAACTTGCGCAGGAGGGAAGCATTCCTCTGGAACGAATTGACGATGCTGTTCGAAGAATATTAAGGGTCAAATACCTTGTGGGGTTGTTCGATCGACCGTATCCCAACACAGAATTGATGAAATCCATAAAGTCATCCGAGAATGAGGATTTCAATAGACAAGTTGCGCAAGAATCGATGACGCTCCTCAAGAATGATCGAAATGTCCTTCCGCTGAAGAAGACGACCAAAGTTCTGGTGACGGGTCCAACTGCCAATATGATGTCGGTCCTGAACAGCGGCTGGACGATCACGTGGCAGGGGGACGATGAAAGTTTGTATCCCAAAGACAAACCAACTATCCTCAAAGCGATTCAATCGAAAATGGGAGTAGCAAATGTTCAGTATGTTGCGGGGACGTCTTTCGACAATACCCTCGATATTGACTCAGCGGTATCGGCAGCGAAAAAAGCAGACGTGATCATCGCCTGTCTTGGCGAGAAGGCGTATTGCGAAACTCCTGGTAATATTGATGACCTGACTCTTGATGAACCACAACTTCGCCTTGTGAACGAGTTAGCGAAGCTTGGCAAGCCAATTGTTCTGGTGCTTGCGGAAGGGCGACCGCGCATTATTCATCCGATTATTGACAAAACGGATGCCATTGTGCTCGCTTACCTGCCGGGAATGCAAGGGGGGAACGCCATAGCGGATGTCCTTTTCGGCGATGCAAACCCATCGGGGAAATTGCCGTTCAGTTACCCGAAATTCCCGAATACACTCGCCTGCTATGACCTAAAGCAACTTGAGACGATGGAGGGAAACAAGTACGATCCCGAGTTTCCGTTTGGTTTCGGACTCAGCTATACAACGTTTCAGTATTCGAATTTCAAGCTCAGCAAGAACATGTTGAACGATAATGGCAATCTTGAAGTGAGTGTCGATGTCAAGAATACTGGTTCAGTACAAGGGAACGAAGTGGTCCAGTTATACGCACGACAAATGTACCGAACTATTTCTCCCCCCGTCAAAGAACTGAAGTCATTCAAGAAGGTCTCGCTCAAAGCCGGCGAGACTGTGAATGTCAAATTTGTGATTGGCCCTGATGATCTTGCATTTGTCGGTCTGAACAATAAATGGATAACAGAGAAAGGTGAGTTTCGATTGTCCATCGATAAGTTTGCAGAAGGCTTTGAACTAAAGTAATTAAGAGTGGGCAATTTCGGGACCACGAAAAATCGCCTGGAATCCGCCTGGAATGTATCGGGCCTTAACCAACAAAAGGATAAAATGAATGGCAACGATGTCAACAAACTCGACAATTGTTTCGACCGCTAACGAGGCAAAACCGAGAACCTATACAGCGGCTCTGATGGTTCTGACATCGCTCTTTTTCATGTGGGGTTTCCTCACGTGTCTTAATGACATTATCATTCCGCATTTAAAAGCTGTCTTTGAGCTGAATTACACAAAAGTGATGCTGATCCAATTTTGTTTCTTTACAGCATACTTCATTATGTCTGTTCCGTCGGGCTGGTTGGTTGAAAAATTCAGCTATAAAAATGGCATCATCCTTGGCCTGGTGACAGCAGCGATCGGTTGCCTCCTGTTTTATCCGGCGGCTGAAATTCGTTCATACGCGGTCTTTCTTGTAGCGCTGTTTGTACTGGCTTCGGGGATTACCCTCCTCCAAGTTGCAGCAAATCCTTACGTTGCGATTCTTGGAAAGTCGGAAACAGCCTCAAGCCGGCTTACGTTGACACAGGCTTTCAATTCACTCGGAACAACAATAGCGCCGATCTTCGGTTCTGTGTTAATACTCTCTACCGCGGTGAAGTCGCAAGCTGAATTGGCAACAATGACTCCCGTAGCGGCTGAAACCTACAGGATGGCAGAAGCCGGCTCGGTTCAGGTGCCCTATCTGGGGCTAGCCGCAGCATTGTTAATCATTGCCCTCCTCATCGCCTTTTTCAAATTGCCTGTCATCGAGGCCGCTGAAGGGAAATCTTCGGAAGAAGGTGGGCACAACCACGATCACCTGCACGAAAGCGCGTGGAAATATCGACATCTCATTCTCGGGGCCGTCGGGATATTCGTTTACGTCGGTGGGGAAGTGGCGATTGGCAGTTTTCTGGTCAATTACATTAGTCAGCCCTCGATTGGCGGGTTTACAGTCGCGGAAGCCGGTCGGTTTGTCTCGTTCTACTGGGGCGGAGCCATGGTCGGTCGATTCATCGGTTCTGCCGTTATGCGCTATGTCAAGCCGAATAAGGTACTGGCAATACACGGTATTGCAGTAATTCTGCTGGTGCTCACCGCGATTTTTACCACCGGTCATGTATCTATGTGGGCGATCCTTTCCGTCGGGCTATTCAATTCCATAATGTTCCCCACAATATTCACTTTGGCGATCGATGGATTGGGCAAGCATACCGGTCAAGCATCGGGAATTCTTTGCATGGCAATCGTCGGCGGAGCAATCGTTCCGGTGATGCAGGGGGCGCTTGCTGACAGTTTTGGAATTCAAATTGCATTTTTCCTGCCTGTCCTCTGTTATGCCTACATCGTCTTTTACGGTTTGAAGGGCTACGTCCCGGCCTACAAAACGCAATTGACATAACAAATCACAGGAGAATATCACGTCTACATTGACAGGCCTGTTCGCCATGGCTCGCACGGAAATTACGCTTGGCGTCGATATCGGGGGATCCAACACCGCCCTCGGGTATGTTGATCGAAAAGGGCGCTTGCTGGCAGAACTCTCCATCCCCACGCTTGCTCATCAACGCGCGGATATCTTCTTTGCGCGGTTGCATGATTCCGCGGAGACACTGTTGAAGACTATCAGTGAAAAGTGCGAACTGGTGGGAGTGGGGATCGGTGCGCCTAATGCGAATTATTTTAAATGCACGATTGAGGCTCCGCCCAACCTGAGTTGGGACTTTGTCGACGTCGGAGCTGAAATGAAAAAGTATTATCGAGTCCCTGTCGCGCTGACGAACGACGCAAACGCTGCCGCTCTCGGCGAAATGTTGTTCGGGGCTGCGAAAGGAATGAAAGATTTTATTGTTATTACGCTCGGTACCGGCCTGGGAAGCGGAATCGTCGCCAACGGCGATTTGATTTACGGTGCCGATGGATTCGCTGGTGAAATCGGTCACACCATTGTTGATCCGAACGGGCGCGAGTGCGGTTGCGGTAGAAAAGGTTGTCTCGAAACCTACGCTTCCGCAAACGGCATTCGTCGTACTGTGCAGGAACTGATCTGCAACAGCACGGAGCCCAGCGAGCTTCGGAAGATCGATTTTGACGATTTGACTTCGCACCGTGTGTTTGAGGCTGCCCAAGCCGGAGACCGACTCGCCCTCGAAGCATTTGAGATCACTGGCAAAATCCTCGGACGAAAACTTGCGGATTCCGTTGCGCACACCAGTCCTGAAGCAATAATTCTTTTCGGAGGCCTGGCCGCGGCGGGGGAATTGATATTCAAACCGACGCATCGTTCGCTTGAAGAAAATCTTCTCGGTATCTTTAAGAACAAGGTGAAGCTCATCCCGTCGGGGCTCACGCAGGGAAACACAGCAGTCCTCGGAGCAAGCGCACTAATGTGGAACGAATTATGCAAGCGTTCGAACCAGAAACGCAGTGCGGATGACTGAAGATTCTAAGAAAATGTCGGAGCAAAAATCTAAAGACAGGTTCGTCGTCATGTCCATAATATTCAGCACTCTCCTTATCCTCCCGTTGGTAACTGGTTGCGGCAAAAAAGATGTTCCCCCAACCTCCGTGATTGCTACCGATTCCATTCCGTCGTTGCAGGGTTGGACACTTGTTTGGAATGATGAGTTCAAGGGCACGTCAATAGATTCGGATAAGTGGAACTACGAGGTGAACGGCGATGGTGGTGGAAATAACGAATTGCAATATTACACTGCGCGCCCGGAAAACTCATACATTGAAAATGGTGCTCTCGTTATGCGGGCTCAACGTGAGAATTACCAGGGCAAGCAATATACGTCGGCTAGGGTGAATTCCAACCTGAAGGGTGATTGGACATACGGGCATATTGAGGCGCGGGCGAAGCTTCCCATCGGCAAAGGAATGTGGCCTGCAATCTGGATGCTTCCCACAGATTGGGAGTATGGTGGATGGCCGATGAGTGGGGAAATCGATATTATGGAATGTCTTGGGCATGAGCCTCAAAAAGTATACGGGACAATTCATTTCGGGCAGTCGTCGGCGACGCACCAACAAATGGGGGGCAGCGTCTCTCTTCCGTCAGGAACATTCAACGATGATTTTCATAAATTTGCCGTCGAGTGGGACTCCACGTCTATTCAGTGGTATGTAGACGGCACAAAGTATTTTACGGCTGCAAAATCCTCTCCCTTCAACAAGCGATTTCATCTCGTATTGAATGTGGCGGTCGGAGGCAATTGGCCCGGCAGTCCTGACGAGTTTACCGCCTTTCCTCAAACGATGGTCATTGACTACATCCGAGTATACCAAAAGCAGTAACTCGAAGAGAAGGATATTTCGCAATAATGGCTGGAGGCGTTGACGTGAGTTACAGAAATAATGCTTTTGCAATTCTTTTTTTTATGCTCGTGGCGAGAACCCTGCTGATATCCCAGGAAAAAATGCTTCCTCAGGATACTGTGGCCCACGTCGGTCCTGAGGTTATCACATCCGTTGAATTGCTCAAGAGAATTGAGTTGATGCCCTTCCCTGAAAACCGTCAGCCGGACCAGGCTGAAGAGATTAAATCCAAAGCTCTTTACTCAATGATCGCTGAGAAATTGCTTGCCACTGAGGCCAGGCATCAGCAGCTTCCCGAGGATCACACTACGAATTTGATGAGACACGAATTGGAGAATCTGCTCATTAGGGATGCCTTATTCAAGCGTGAAGTCGAGGAAAAGGCCAGGCCGGCAGAGCGTGATATATACGATGGAATGAAACGTTATCGGATCGAATTGACAGTGCTTTCCTTCCTCGTCTCGACGGAGGTGCAAGGCAAAATCCTTGCAAATCGTTTGAGAGAAACACACCGTGACAGCCTCCTAAAAGACCTCCCTACGGGAATGTATTCCCAACTCGATACCATTAAGATACATTTTGGCGGTCCTGATACGGCGTATGAAGATGCGGCGTATGCCATTGGAAAGTCACGTGTATCAAAGCCATTTTATTCATCAACCCTCGGCTGGGCAGTGCTCTACTTGCTCGAATCCAATTCTTATGCCGCAGCGACGAAAATGAACATTGAAGATCGGCATCGACACGTAGAAAAGGTTCTTAGAGAACGGCTGATGATGGAATTGTCAGACCAGTACTCGCGTGAGGTTTTAAAAAACAGAACTGCAGCCGCTGATTCTACTATCTTCAATATTTTCTCCGATTCGATACTCGCCCTTTGGCATATTGACCCCGAACATTTTCATCGGGACAATGGGTACATCATTACTTCTGACATGATTGACGTCTTGCTGGAAAGACTCGTCCCGTTACTCGATACGACGTTTGTAAAGGTTGAAGATGGTAACTTGACACTTGGTGATATACTGGAAATGATGAGGTATGAGGGATTTGAGGCGCAATCGTACGAAGGACTTACGGCCAAGTTTGAACTCAACGAGGAGGTCAAACACGTCGTCGGCAGAGAACTGCTCGCTCGGGAAGGCCGGAAGAAGCTCTTGCAGTATTCCAATTCGGTACTTGGGGATCTATCAATGTGGCTGGATTACTGGTCTGCGCGTCAACTCTTCTATCGGGTGCGTGATTCGATAAAGGTCACCGATCAAGACGTCTACAATCATCTGCTGAAGAACAAAGAGATTTTTGGGTCGAACTATTCGGTTAACATTCGCGAAATCCTGTCTGATGATTTAGGGGGTGTCTCAACCATTATGCAGGCTATCGGCAATGGCAAAAACCTGGCAGACCTCGCTGGTACGTATTCAAAACGGACAGAATGGGCTTCAAGAGGAGGCGAGTCTGGATTGTTCAAGATCCTTGACCATCCCGAACTCGGTTTCCGGGCATTGCTCGCAGACACAGGGAAGTTGGTCGGTCCACTCAAGCTTAAAGAGGGCTATTCACTCTTTACTGTGTTAAGGAAACAACGTACCAACAGCGCCATCGTAAGTTTTGACACGTTGAGAGATAACATCGAGAAACGACTGATCACTGAAAAAAGAAAAGATACAGTCGATCGATTCATTGCCAGTCTTGCCAGGGAGCAGCATGTCACCATCGACAGTGAT